>NZ_RAWE01000055.1 GCF_003611695.1 Corallococcus carmarthensis
CGGCGGGACAGCCGGCTCCTGCGGGCGGGGCGTGGTCGTGGGGCGCGGGCCGATCTTCGGAGGAGTCATGCCCCCAGTATCGGCCGGACCGGGTCCGAAGTTGCCCCGGCGGGCCGGGCGGGGTGGGTCCTCCAGGCGTCGCGGGCGACCTCCAGGGTCACGGCCTGGAAGCGCACCGGAGCGCCCGGACGGCGGGCACCCAGGCGTCCCCAGTCCGCGCGGATGACGGCGGCGATGAGCGGGTAGCCGCCGGTGGTGGGGTGGTCCGGGCCCAGCACGATGGGGGTCCCGGAGAGGGTGACCTGGATGGCGCCGCGCACCATGGGCCGGGAGGTGCCCGAGCCCTCGTCGCCGTGGGGCACGGGAGGTCCGTCCAGGCGCTGGCCCACGCGGTCGCTGGAGGGCGACACGGCGAAGGTGCTGCCCAGCAGGAGCGCCACGGCCGCGCCGCCAAAGCGGGCCGCATCCGGGCCCAGGAGCACCCGCAGCGGAGCGGAGGGGTCCAGGGCTTCGGTGAGACGTGAGAGGTCGGCTTCGGAAGGAGCGGCGTCCGGCGGGGTGGGAGGTCCCAGCGGGAGCCGGTCACCGGTGCGCAGGGGCCGGCCCTCCCAGCCGCCCAGGCGGGCCACCCACAGCGTGCCCTGGCCTCCAAGGACCTCGGGGACGGCGAGCGCGCCATCCACGGCCACGTAGCGCACGGCGTACCGGGTGGGCGCGGGCACGGTGAGCGTGGCTCCGTCCGCGAGCAGGCTGGGGGCCGCGCCATCCACGGACACGCGCACGTCGCGGCCCCGGGCGCGCAGTTCCATCCGGCCGAAGGCTTCGAACGCCGCTGCGCCGGGCGCATTGCCCACCGCACGGTTCGCCGCGACGAGCAGCTCCGGCACCCACGCGCCACCGGGCGGAACGCCGTGGTGCATGACTCCAGGCCGTCCACCGTCCTGCACGGTGACGGGAGCGCCCAGGCCGACGACCTCGAGCCACGCCGTCATGGATGCACCTGCTCGAAGCGCACGCGGTCGTCCAGGTGCAGCACCGCGCCGCGCGTCGGGTCGAACGCGGTGAAGTCCAGCGCGGTGCCCACGAGGTTCCAGCCACCCGGCGACGCGAAGGGATACACGCCCGTGCGCTCCCCGGCGATGCCCACCGCGAGCGCCGGCACCCGCGTGCGCGGCACCGGCAGCCGGGGACACGCGATGCGCGGATCCACGTCCCCCAGGTACGCGAAGCCCGGCAGGAAGCCCACGCAGCGCACCGTGTACTCGCGCGCCGTGTGACGCCGCACCACCTCGTCCACTGTCAGGCCCGCGTGCTCGGCCACCTTCGGCAGGTCCTCGCCGTCGTAGCGCACGCGGATGCGGATGAGCGGATGCTCCACCCTGGCGACAGGCGCCACACGCAGCCGCGTCAGCACGAGCGCCGGAGACTCAGGCGGTGTCTCCGGGTCGAAGTACACGCACGCGTGGGCCTCGGTGATGACCGCGTCCCGCACGCCCGGCAGCGCGCACAGGGCCTCTCGCGCCAGGCCCCGGTCCACCGCCTCTGGCAACACCAGCCGCAACGCGCTGTCCCCCAGCGGTTCCGGCGGCTGCTCCAGCGCGTCCAGCATCGCGCGCACCTCGCGGGCCAGCGTCACCGCGCCCGGCGTGTCGCCGTGCACGCACAGCGTGTCCACCGTGCCACCCGTGGCCAGCCGCACCGTGTTCTCGCGTGCCTGCGCCACGTCCGTCAGCACCGCGCCGGGCTGGCCTCGCGGAATCAACGACCCGTCCGGCAGCGTGCCCCGGTCCGCGAAGCCCTCGCGCGCGTACCCGAGCCCCGCCGCGCGCGCCGCGTCCCTCAACGCCCCGGCACCGGGCCCCACGACCGTGACGCCCGTCCCCAGGGCCTCCACCACGCCGTCCACCACCGCGCGCGCCAGCGAGGGGGACTTGTTGGCCGCGTGGTACAGCGCCCCATGGGGCTTCGCATGGCGCACCGGCACGCCGCGCTCGCGGGCCAGCGCGGCCAGCTGTCCGCACTGCTCCGCCACCTGCGCGCGCAGCACCTCCGGTGCCACGTCCAGCGCCTTGCGCCCGAAGCCCTCGCGGTCCGCGTACGACGGGTGCGCGCCCGCCAGCGTGCCGTGCCGTTCGCACAGCTCCAGCGCCCGCCGCATGGACGCCGCATCCCCCGCGTGTCCTCCGCAGGCGATGTTCGCCAGGTGCGCGAGCGCGTAGAGCTGTTCGTCCTCCCCGGGCAGCTCCCCCAGGTCGATGTTGAGCAGGCACCGCGTCATGGGCCCACGCTACGCGAGCCCCACCCGTCAGCGGTAGGTGATGAGCGAGCGGTGTTCGCCCTCGAAGTGACCGTGCTCGTTGAGCGTGGACAGATACCGGCCCCGGTCGCTGTAGATGACCTTCGTGATTCCACAGTTCGACAGCGTCCAGTTCGTCCGGAACGCGTGTTCGTCCGGGATGCCCAGCAGGTCCTGGCTGATGGCCGTGATGGGGCCGCCGGAAGTGAACACCAGCGCCGTCCGGGAGGGCCCCAGCGAGCCCACCAGCGTCGCCAGCGCCTCCAGGCAGCGCGTCTTGAAAGCCGGCCAGGACTCCCGGTACTCGGTGTCGTGTCCGCCCGCGACCCAGCGCCCCACGGCCTGCGTGAAGAGGTCCTGGTACGCGCGGCGCGGATCCTTCGCCGTTGCCAGCTCCTCGCGCAGCACGGCGAAGTCCGCGTAGCGCGGCGTGTGCCGGTGCACGACCTCTTCGTGGTCGAACTCGTTGAACCCTGGCGTCCGCACGGGCTCCACCTGCTGGCCCAGCGCCGCAAGGCACGCGTCCGCCGTCTCGCGGTGGCGCAGCATCGTGCCCGTCACCACGGCGTCCACCTTCGGCAGCCGCGCACGGAGCGCTTCGCCCAGGACGCGCGCCTGCTGCACGCCCACGTCCGACAGCTTGTCGTAGTCCTTCGCGCCGAAGGACGCCTGCCCATGGCGGATGAGGTAGAGCGCGCCCACTTCAGCCCCCTGCCTTCTTGATCAGCTGCCGGCAGCGGTAGGCCAGGTAGTTGACGATGAGCCAGTAGTTCTTGAACGCCGGGTTGCGCGTCTGCTTGTGGTGGTAGCGGTAGTAGATCTGCTGCGCGATGACCGCGAGCCGGAACACGCCGTAGACCTCGTAGAAGGTCCAGTTGGCGGGCTTCAGGCCGGTGCGCTCCAGGTAGTACGCGACCACCTCCTCGCGCGTGAGCATGCCGGGCAGGTCCGTGGGCTGCCGGCGCGTCATGCGCAGGAACGCGTCGTCATCCGCCTGGACCCAGTAGGCCAGCGTGTTGCCCAGGTCCATCAGCGGGTCGCCCAGCGTGGCCATCTCCCAGTCCAGCACCCCGATGACCTGCGTGGGGTCCTCCGGCTTGAGCACCACGTTGTCGAAGCGCCAGTCGTTGTGGATGACGCACGTCTTGATGTCCGGCGGGACGTGCGCGGCCAGCCACTCGCGCGTGCGCTTCATCCGGGGCACGTTCCAGGTGCGCGCCTTCTCGTAGCGGTCGGACCAGCCGGAGATCTGGCGCTGCGGATAGCCCGGCCCCTTGCCCAGCGACTGGAGGCCCACCGCCTGCGCGTCCACGCCGTGCAGCGCGATGAGCTGATCCACGACGTTGAGGCACAGCTGGCGCGTGCGGGCCTTGTCCAGGTTCAGCCCCTTGGGCAGGTGCTTGCGCGGGATGAGGCCGGGGATGCGCTCCATCACGTAGAACTCCGCGCCCAGCACTCCTGGGTCCTGGCACAGCCCCACCATGGTGGGCACCACCGGGTACACGGGCTTGAGCGCCTGCTGCACCGTGTACTCGCGCGCCATGTCGTGCGCGGACTTCGCCTTGGTGCCCGAGGGCGGCCTGCGCAGGATGAGGTCGCGGTTCTCGTACTTGAGCCGGTAGGTCCAGTTGGAGGCGCCGCCCGTGTACTGCGTCACCTCCGGCGTGCCCTGGAGCGAGGGCACCTGGGCCTTCAGCCACGCATCCACCGCGTGCACGTCCAGCGACTCGCCGGAGCGCACGGCCTTCCCCTCGTCCAGCGGGATGGAGACCGGGGTCGTCATGTTCAACCTCCCTTGCTGAAGCCGCGCTTCGCGAGCTCGATGCGGGTGATGACGCCCTTGTGCACCTCATCCGGGCCGTCCGCGATGCGCAGGCTGCGCGCCTGGGCGAAGAAGCCCGCGAGCGGCGTGTCGCGCGACACGCCCGCGCCGCCGTGCACCTGGATGGCGTCGTCCACCACCTTCTGGAGCACGTTGGGCGCCACGACCTTGATGGCCGAAATCTCCGTCATCGCGCCCATGGCGCCCACGTCGTCCAGCTTCCACGCCGCGTACAGCGTGAGCAGGCGGGCCTGGTCGATGGCGATTCGTGCCTCCGCCACGCGCTCGCGGTTGCCGCCCAGGTTGAGCAGCGGCTTGCCGAACGCGGTGCGGCCCATGCCCCGGTCGATCATCAGCTCCAGCGCCCGCTCCGCCGCGCCAATGCAGCGCATGCAGTGGTGGATGCGGCCCGGCCCCAGGCGGCCCTGCGCGATTTCGAAGCCCATGCCCGGCCCGGAGATGAGCGCGGACACCGGCAGGCGCACGTCGTGGAAGTGCACCTCGCCGTGGCCGTGCGGGGCGTCATGGTCGCCGTACACGGGCAGCATGCGGATGATCTCCACGCCCGGCGCGTCCATGGGCACCAGGACCATGGAGTGCTGGTGGTGGCGGTCCGCGCCCGCCTGCGTCGTGCGGCCCATGAAGATGGCCACCTTCGCGTTGGGATGGCCCAGGCCGCTGGACCACCACTTCTTGCCGTTGAGCACCACGTGGTCGCCGTCCACTTCGGCGGTGGCCTGCATGTTGGTGGCGTCCGACGACGCGGCGTCCGGCTCCGTCATGCAGAACACGGAGCGGATGTCGCCCGCGAGCAGCGGCTTCAGCCACTGTTCCTGCTGCTCCGGGGAGCCGTAGCGCCAGATGACCTCCAT
Organism: Corallococcus carmarthensis; assembly: GCF_003611695.1. GTDB lineage: Bacteria > Myxococcota > Myxococcia > Myxococcales > Myxococcaceae > Corallococcus > Corallococcus carmarthensis. The sequence continues at coordinate 4,991 of NZ_RAWE01000055.1, forward strand.
GTTGCCGGTGTCGGGGGCGCTGCAGTTGAAGACCTCCGGCGCCATGAAGCTGCGGCCCATGGCTTCCGCGAGCGGCGCGTACTCCAGCGTGCTCAGGCCCGCGCCCAGCTTCGCGTCCGGGAGGAAGAGGTTCCACAGCCCTTCGGCCTTCGCGCGGGCCTTGAGCTCCACCATCACGGGCGGCACCTTCCACTGGCGCCAGTCTCCGCCGGCCTCCATCGCGTGAAGGGCCCGGAGGTATTCGCCCTCCACCGGCTCGATGTGTTTGGACATGAAGCGCTGCACGCGCTCCAGATATTCGGTCGTCCTGGCGGAGGGCTGGAAGTCCATGCGGGGCATCCTGCGCCCCGGCGGGTTGGTGAAGCCACTGAATGTTGACTGTCTGTTCTGGGGCTGGCGCTGCGCCGCCTGCTGCCTTCAGCGGCGGCGCGGGCCCGGGGCCTTGCGCGGCGTACGGGGGGAACGCGTCCCACGCCGGCCCTGGGCCTTCGGCTTGCGCGCGGGCGAGCGGGGTGGGGTGGGCTGCTCGATGCTCGCGAGGATGATCCGCCGCAGGAGCGCGTACACGGGCAGCGGGTCGAAGCTCTTGTCCAGTTGGTGGTGCAGCGCGAGCCCGTCCACGCACGCCTTGATGATGACCGCGTAGTGCCCGTCCTCCGCGGAGGGGGCCGTGGCGTGGCCCGTGCGGAACTGCGCCACGGTGCGGGCGATCTCCTCGTCGCCCTGTCCCAGCAGCTGCGCCACGGCGGGCGTCAGGTCGCGGTTGCGCAGGCCCAGCGCGAACAGCTCGTAACGCAGCCGGCACGTGCCCGGCGCGTCCGTGGCCAGCTTCTCTCCCCAGGCGAAGGCCGTCTCCGCCAGCTCCTCCGCTGGCGTCTGCGCGCGCAGCCGCTCCAGCTCCGACATGTACTGCCGGCTCGCCTCCTGCGTGACGGCCAGGAGCAACGCGTCCTTGCTGCCGAAGTAGTAGTGCACCAGCCCCTGGTTCACCCCCGCCTCGCGCGCCACCTCCTTCACCGTCGCGGCGTCGTAGCCCCGCTCCCCCAACACGCGTTGGCCGGCGGCGATGAGGCGCGCCCGGGCGTCAGGCTCCGGGGCGGTCGGGGGAGGCGGCGTCTTGCCACGGCGGGGGGAAGGCATCCCAGACCCATAGGGCACCGCCTCACACCCCCGCAAGGCCGGCGTCCGCTCGTCGGCTTGACATCCCGCGTCGTCGGTCTTAGTTAGTTGTGTGACTAAGTTAGTCGTCCGGCTAAACCGAAGGAGACGGTCCATGCGAGTCGAGTCCAAGCGGTCGATGCAGTGGGTGAAGGCTGTGGCGGTGGGTGCGGCGTTGGTGTCGGTGCCGGCGGTGGCCCAGGACATGGCGTCCTCGTCCACGGGGCAGGAGCAGCAGCGGCGCGGGGCGTTCCTTCTGGAGCTGCAGCCGCCCGCGCTGGACGGCTCGCTGTACGGCATCCGGGCGGAGGTGGCGCCGTCGCGGGATTCGCGGCTGGCGTTCGGCCTGCTGGGGCGCGCGGGCGGGTGGAACCGGTCGCTGGGCGCGAAGGCGCGCTTCACGGGCGTGGGCGGCAGTGACGTGAAGCTCAACTTCGGCGTGGGCCTGGACGGCCGCTACACGCTGGCCTTCCTGGCGGACGGCACGGTGCGCCCGTTCGTGGGGATGACGCTGGGCCTGGAGGAGTTCGTCGCGCGCCCGGACAGCGCGGCGATGCCGGACCGCAAGGACTACACGACGACCGCCTTCCTGGAGCCGACGCTGGGCGTGATGTGGCGGCCGGGGTCCGGGCGCGTGGGCCTGTCGGCTCGGGCCGGCCCGGGCTTCACGTTCACCGACGTGCGCGAGCTCCAGGTGGGCTCCAGCAACCTGGGCCTGCGCACGGTGTACCCCACGGCGTCGCTGGGCCTGCTGGTCGTCCTGTAGTCCGTCAGCGGGGGCCACGGGAGCTTGCGGCTCGCGGTAGGCGGGTGGCTACACTTGCTGGACATGCGTGCCCCGTTCGAGTCCTACCGCGCCGAGTTCCCGGTCCTGAAGGAGCAGCTCTACCTCAACCACGCCGGGGTCGCGCCCACCAGCGTGCGCGCCGCCGCCGCGGTGAAGTCGTGGATGGACGACGTGGTGAATCACGGCGTCCTCCATGAGCGGGGCTGGGAGGCCCACAGCGAGAAGGTGCGAGGGCTCGCCGCGCGCATCATCGGCGCCTCTCCGGAGGAGGTGGCCTTCGTGCGCAACACCAGCCACGGACTGGGGCTGGTCGCGGAGGGCCTGGACTGGAAACCCGGGGACGAGGTCGCCGTCGCCACCAGCATCGAGTACCCCTCCAACGTCTACCCGTGGCTGCACCTCAAGGCCCGGGGCGTGGAGGTCCGCGAGATTCCCACGCCGAACGGCGGCGTGACGCCGGAGGCCGTGGCGTCCGTGCTCACCCCGCGCACGCGGCTGGTGGCGGTGTCGTCGGTGCAGTTCGCCACCGGCCACCGCACGGACCTGGATGCGCTGGGCGAGCTGTGTGAGCGCTCGGGCGTGCTGCTGTGCGTGGACGGCATCCAGAGCGTGGGCTGCATCCCGGTGGACGTGAAGAAGAGCCGCGTGCACTTCCTCAGCGCGGACAGCCACAAGTGGATGCTGGGCATCTCCGGCATCGGCTTCCTGTACGTGGCGAAGGACGTGCTGCCGCGCGTGCGCCCCGTGCTGGTGGGCTGGCGCAGCACCACCGACGCGTGGAACTTCAACCGCTCGCACTTCGAGCTGCGGCCGGACGCGGCCAAGTTCGAGGAGGGCAGCGCCGCGTACCCCGGCATCTACGCCCTGGGCGCCGCGCTGGAGCTGCTGCTGGAGGTGGGGCCGGAGGCCATCGGCGCGCGGATTGGCGAGCTGCTGACCCGGCTGGACACGGGCCTGCGCAACCTGGGCTGCGAGGTGGGCCCGGAGCCGAAGGACCGCGCGGGCATCCTCACCTTCCTGCCGCCCGGCGCGAACGTCCGGGCGCTCGGCGCGTACCTGGGGGAGCAGAAGGTGTCCCACTCCGTCCGGCGCGGGCGCATCCGCCTGTCGCCGCACTTCTACAACACGCTGGAGGAGATGGACCGGCTGGTGGAGCTGGTGCGCGCGTACCGGCCCGGGTGAGGCGTCCCACCCGGGCCGTGGCGCGCGACGACGGCTACTGCGCCGGGAAGAGGTTCTCCACGGAGAGGTAGCGCTCGCCGGTGTCGTAGCAGAAGGCGAGCACGCGGCTGCCGTCCGGCATCTCCGCCAGCTTCTGGTTCACCGCGGACAGCGAGGCGCCGGAGGACACGCCCACGAAGATGCCCTCCTCGCGCGCGGCGCGGCGGGCGAACTCGAAGGCGTCCTTCTCATCCACCTGGATGGTGCCGTCGAGGATGGCCGTGTGCAGGTTCTTCGGGATGAAGCCCGCGCCGATGCCCTGGATGGGGTGCGGGCCCGGCTGGCCGCCGCTGATGACGGGGGACTTCACCGGCTCCACCGCGAACACCTTCAGCTTGGGCCACTTCGCCTTGAGCACCTCACCGCACGCGGTGAGGTGGCCACCGGTGCCCACGCCCGTGATGAGGTAGTCCAGCCCGTCCGGGAAGTCGTTGAGGATCTCCTGCGCGGTGGTGCGCTTGTGGATCTCGATGTTGGACTCGTTCTCGAACTGCTGCGGCATCCACCCGCCCGGCGTCTGGCCGACCAGCTCCTGGGCGCGAGCGATGGCGCCCTTCATGCCCAGGGCGCGCGGCGTCAGGTCGAACTGGGCGCCGTAGGCGGCCAGCACGCGGCGGCGCTCGATGCTCATGGACTCCGGCATCACCAGGATGAGCTTGTAGCCCTTCACCGCGGCCACCATGGCCAGGCCGATGCCGGTGTTGCCGCTCGTCGGCTCGATGATGACGCTGCCTTCCTTGAGGACGCCCCGCTTCTCCGCGTCTTCAATCATCGCCAGGCCGATGCGGTCCTTGATGCTGCCGCCCGGGTTGGCGCGCTCCAGCTTCAGGTGCACCGAGACGCGCGACGGATACAGCCGGTTGATGCGCACGTGCGGCGTGTTGCCAATGGTCTGCAGGATGTTGTCGACCTTCATGGCGTCTCCTGTGAGTGGGGAACGGGCACTGCGTGAGGGAAAGTCAAATCTGGTAGTCGAGGACGTCCAGGCCTTCCTCGCCGTGGCGCGCGCGCACCTCGCTGCGGCGGGTGACGACGGACTGGGCGGGCACGCTCTGCGTCAGCCACGCGTTGCCGGCGATGATGCTGCCCTTGCCCACCACGGTGCCGCCTCCGAGGATGGTGGCGTTCGCGTACACCACCACGTCGTCCTCGATGGTGGGGTGGCGCTTCTTGTCCGCCAGGGCCTTCTCCACCATCAGCGCGCCCAGCGTGACGCCCTGGTAGAGCTTCACGTTGTCGCCAATCACCGTCGTCTCACCGATGACCAGGCCCGTGCCGTGGTCGATGACGAACTTGCGGCCGATGGTGGCGCCCGGGTGGATGTCCACGCCGGTGCGCTGGTGGGCGTATTCGGTGAGCAGGCGCGGCAGCAGGGGGAAGTTCAGCCGGTGCAGCGCGTTCGCCACGCGGTAGATGGCGATGGCGTAGAAGCCCGGGTAGGTGAGCACGACCTCGTCCACGCTGCGCGCGGCGGGGTCCGCTTCGAAGATGGCGCGCGAGTCCTGCTGCAGCCACTCATAGATGTCCGGCAGCTTCGCCATGAAGCGCGAGGACATGCCCGCGTCCGTGACGGGGTAGTGCGGCGCGAGCAGCGCCTGGATGCGCTGGAGGCTCGCCTCCACCGCGGTGACGTCCCGGCGCACGGCGGCGGCGTTGCACTCCAGCCGCTCCGCGAAGTGGGGGAAGAGCAGCCCCAGCACCTGCGCGACGAACTCCGGCGCCGCCTTGCGCACGTCCGGGGGGAAGCAGTGGCGCTGTCGCGCCTCCAGCAGGGTGGCAACCAGTCGGGCGTTCGGATCGTCCATGGGGCGTTGCGTCAGGATAGCGCGCCGGTACGGCGTTTTCCTTGTTTCCAGTTCGGGAAGGGCTGATGGAGGCCGGGCAGGTCTTTGCCTGGCGTCCCGGGACGTAGCGGCGGGGTTCTGGACGTGGATGCCGTTGCCGGGAAAACGTCGCGGCTGTCCGGCCGTCCAGGAACCAGGGCGGGGGGCGGACAGGCAGCGAAGAGAGGTGGGGATTACCCAGGGGGATGCCTGAAGGACACAGCATCCACCGGGTCGCCCGGGTCCACCGCCGCTGGTTGGTGGGGCGGCGCTTCACGGCCGATTCGCCGCAGGGCCGGGCGGAGGTGGCGCATGGGTTGTCCGGGCGGACGCTGCTGGGCGTGGACGCGCATGGCAAGCACCTGTTCCACGCGTTCGAAGGCGGTGTGCGGCTGCACCTCCACCTGGGCCTCTTCGGGCGCATCCGTCACTTCCGCGGGGACGCGCCCGTGCCGTCCACGGCGTGCCGGCTGCGGCTGGCTTCGGATGGAGCGACGCTGCACCTGTCGGGACCGTCCGCGTGCGAGCTGCTGTCGCCGGAGCAGGAGGCCGCGTTGCGCGCGAGGCTGGGGGAGGATCCGCTGCGCGCGGATGCTTCGCCGGACCGGGCGTATGCGCGGCTGACGCGGGGACGCATGCCGCTGGCGCAGGCACTGCTGGACCAGGGGCGCATCGCGGGCGTGGGGAACATCGTCCGGGCGGAGGCGCTGTTCGTCGTGGGCCTGCCGCCGCTGTTGCCCGCGTGTGAGCTGGAGCGGGACGCGTTCGACGGGTTGTGGCGCGCGATGCGGGCGCTGTTGCAGGACGGCGTACGTGACGGACTCATCGTCACGCCCGGAGCGCCGCCGCTTCCGTCACCCGGACGCAAGCGGGCGGAGCGCTTCTGCGTGTACAGCCGCGCGGGCCTGCCGTGCCCGCGCTGCGGCGGGAAGGTGACGGGGCAGTCGTTGGCGGCGCGCACCCTCTACTTCTGCGCCGCGTGCCAGGGAGTGGACCGTGTGCGGCGGACACGCCGTGGGTACGAGCGGACAGCCAGAGGCCCTGCTCCTACGCTGTAGCTTGCCGAGCCGGGGGCACCCTGGGGACGATGGAGTCATGACGACCGCCCTGTCCTATGCCCATGGCACCAGCACCACCCCGCTGCTGGGGGAGACCATCGGTCAGAACCTGCGCCGCACCGTCGAGCGCCACGGCGACCGCGAGGCGTTGGTGGTGGCCTCGCAGAACTACCGCGTCACCTGGCGGCAGTTCTGGGACGCGACGACGGCGGTGGCCAAGGGCCTGCTGGCGCTGGGCGTCCAGAAGGGCGACCGGGTGGGGCTCTGGTCGCCCAACCGCTTCGAGTGGACCGTGTCGCAGTACGCGCTCGCGCGCACGGGCGCCATCCTGGTCAACCTGAACCCCGCCTACCGGACGTCGGAGCTGGAGTACGCGCTCAACCAGGCGGGCGTGAGCGTGCTGTTGCTGGCGAAGGGCTTCCGGCAGACGGACTACACGCAGATGCTGGCGGAGGTGCGGCCCCGGTGCGCGGGCCTGCGCGAGGCGCTGGTGCTGGACTCGGACTGGGACCGGCTGGTGAGGGGCGGCGCGAGCATCCGCGACGACGTGCTGGAGGCGCGCGAGCTGTCGCTCCAGTTCGATGACCCCATCAACATCCAATACACGTCCGGCACCACGGGCTTCCCGAAGGGCGCGACGCTGTCGCACCACAACGTGCTCAACAACGGCTTCTTCGTGGGCGAGGTGCTGCGCTACGGGCCGGAGGACCGCGTGTGCATCCCGGTGCCCTTCTACCACTGCTTCGGCATGGTGATGGGCAACCTGGCCTGTACGTCCCATGGCTCGGCCATGGTGATTCCGGGCGAGGCCTTCGACCCGCTGGCGGTGCTCCAGACGGTGCAGGCCGAGCGCTGTACGTCCCTCTACGGCGTGCCCACGATGTTCATCGCGGAGCTGGACCACCCGCGCTTCGGCGAGTTCGACCTCAAGTCCCTGCGCACCGGCATCATGGCGGGGTCGCCGTGCCCGGTGGAGGTGATGAAGCAGGTGCAGTCGCGGATGCACATGGAGGAGGTCACCATCTGCTACGGCATGACGGAGACGTCCCCTGTGTCCACGCAGAACCCCCTGGATGACACGCTGGAGAAGCGCGTGGCCACGGTGGGCCGCGTGCACCCGCACCTGGAGGTGAAGGTGGTGGACCCGGACACGGGCGCGGTGGTGCCACTGGGCCAGCCCGGTGAGCTGTGCACGCGTGGCTACAGCGTGATGCTCGGGTACTGGGAAAACGCGGTGGCCACGGCTGCGGCCATCGACAGGGCGGGGTGGATGCACACCGGCGACCTGGCGACCATGGACGCGGAGGGCTACGTCAAGATTGTCGGCCGCATCAAGGACATGATCATCCGGGGCGGGGAGAACGTGTATCCACGCGAGGTGGAGGAGTTCCTCCACTCGCACCCGGAGGTGTCCGAGGCGCAGGTCATCGGCGTGCCCAGCGTGAAGTACGGCGAGGAGGTGATGGCGTGGGTGCGCCTGAAGTCCGGTGCCACGCTCACCGCGGAGACGCTGACGGCCTTCTGCACCGGCCGCATCTCCACGTTCAAGATTCCCCGCCACTGGAAGTTCGTGGACAGCTTCCCGATGACCGTCACCGGCAAGGTGCAGAAGTTCCGCATGCGCGAGGTCTCCATCGCCGAGCTGAGGCTCGGCGACGTGGCCGCCATCAAGACCGCCTGACGCGCTTCGCGGGGGCCTTCTTCACCGCGGTCTTCTTGGCCGCGGGCGCCTTCTTCGCGACAGGGGCTTTCTTCGCGGCGGGAGCCTTCTTCGCGACGGGAGCTTTCTTGGCAGCGGGGGGCTTCTTCGCGGCCTTCTTCATGGCCGCGCGGTTGGAGGCGTCCACGGCGCGGCGGGCCCAGGGCAGCAGCCGGCGGCCGTCGTCCTCCGCGTCCACGGGCGGCGTCCAGTAGCTCATCGGCTGTTCCTTGCCGCGGCTCTGGTAGATGAAGGGCCGGCAGCCCTCGGCCTCGAAGTCGGCGCGGGTGACGTCGTCCGTCTTCAGGTAGAGCTGGCCCTGGATGATGAGGCCGAACATCCGGCCCCCGAAGTACAGGCCCCAACCGCCGAACATCGAGCGGGCCTGTACCGCGCCAAGCGGCTCCAGCAACTCCAACGTGTACTCCACGAAGCTGTCCATGCGGGGCATGGAGTCCTCCTAGTCCAGCGGCAGCTCGAAGTGGAAGGTGGCACCGTGGCCGGGCTCGCTGTCGACCGCGATGCTCCCGCCGTGGGCCTGGATGAGCTGCTTCGCGATGTAGAGACCGAGCCCCAGCCCGCTGACCTCGTTCGGGGACGTGGCCCGCTCGAACCGGACGAAGATGCGCTCGTGGTGCTCCGCGGGGATGCCCGGGCCTTCATCGCGCAGGCTGAACCGCACCTGGTGCCTCCGCCGCTCGACCTTCGCGTGCACGGGCCGGCCAGGCGCGTACTTGATGGCATTGATGAGGAAGTTCGTCAGCACCTGTTCGATGCGAGTGGCGTCGAGCCGGGCCACGATGCCCGCTTCGATGTCCTGCTCCAGCGTGCAGCCCGCCGCCTCCAGCTGGGGTTCGAAGCGCTCCAGGACCGCCGCCATCAACGTGGAGACGTCCGTCTCCACCCGCGTCATGGACAGCTTCCCGGAGCTGATGCGGGACACGTCCAGCATGTCGTTGATCAGCCGGTTCATCCGGTCCACCTGGAGCAGCGTGCCGTCGAGCAGCTTCTTGAGCCTCGCCGCGGTGAACGCCGCCAGGCCCTGGTTTTCGAGGAGCCGCTGGTTCATCTGCGTCTGCAGCTTGAGCGTCGTCAGCGGCGTGTTGAGCTCGTGCGAGGCGACGCCCAGGAACGTGTCCCGCGACACGATGGCCGCGCGCAGGTTCTCCGCCAGCTGTTCGATCTCCCGCTGTTCGTTGACCTGGTCGGTCACCTCGTAGATGAGCACCAGGATGCCGTCGATGTTCCCGGCCGGGTCGCGCTTCGCCTGATAGGTGAAGTTGACGAACATCTCCCGTTCGGTGCCATCCGCCTGGACCATGGACGCGCGCTGCTTGGCGCCGTGGAAGCTCCGGCCCGTCTGGTAGACGCCGTCGAGGATCTCGTAATAGCCCTGGTCCTCCAGCTCCGGCAGCGCCTGCCGGACGGTCTTGTGGAGGAGGTCCTCCGCCGGACGGCCGCTGAACAGCATGGACATGAAGGGCGCGTTCGCGAAGGTATAGACGTGGTGCGGTCCGCTGTGGATGGCGATGCCGAGCGGCGCCTGGGTGAGGAAGCCGTGGAACTCCTGGCGCGCGCGCAGGACCTCCTCCTCGGCCCGCTTGCGGTCGCTGATGTCGAGCGCTGTTCCGACGAACTGGAGGGCCCTGCCTTCCGCGTCGAAGGTCACCTGCCCGCGCGCCTCCACCCAGCGGGCGAGGTGCCCCGGCATCCCCACCACCCGGTGCTCCATGACGTAGCGGCCCTGCGCCCTGCCCGCAAGCGTGGCGGTGATGGCCGCGCGCAGCGCCTCGCGCTCGTCGGGGTGGACGCACTCGAGCACCTGCTCCAGGCGGTAGGCGCCTGCTTCGGGGAGGCCAAAGAGCAGGGCCATCCGCTCGTCCATCCGCATCTGGTTGGCGCGGACGTCCAGTTCCCAGGTGCCTGCTCCGGAAGCCTCCACGACCCGGCGGAGGCGCTCCTTGCTTTGCTTCAGCGCCTGTTCGCCGAGGACCCGCGCGGTGGTCTCCGTGCAGACCACCAGCGTGCCGTGGACCCTGCCCGCGTCGTCGAAGGCGGGAGAGTAGCCATAGGTCCAGTAGACGTCCTCGATGCGGCCGTTGCGGAAGATGGGGACGAGCTGGTCTTCGTTCCAGCTGGCCTTGCCCTCGCGCATCACGTCGTCGATCTGCGGTCCGATGATGGGCCAGATCTCCGGCCAGCACTCCCGGCCTGGCATCCCCAGGGCCGAGGGATGTTTTCCCCGGCCGAAGCTGGGCACGTAGGCGTCGTTGTAGAGCTGGATGAGTCGCGGCCCCCACCAGAGGAACATGGGGTGGCGCGAGTGGAGCATCGTCCGCACCAGGGTCCGCAGTGAGACGGGCCAGCCTTCGACGGGGCCGAGCGGCGTGGTGGCCCAGTCCTTCTCGCGCATCCGGGCGGCCATCTCGCCGGAGCCGCTGAACAGTTCGTCCGCCTTCACGTGGTCCGGCTCCCAGTGTGAATCAGGTGGAAGGCGTCATAGGTGACAACTCCCGCGGAGAATAGAACCAGGCGTGGCCAGGCCAGGGAGCGACCGCTCCCCAGGTGTCGAGCGAATCACACCTCCGTGAAGTCCATGCCGGTGGCTCCGGTGCGCTCCAGCGCCGTCTTCAGGTCCTCGGAGACGATGAGGGCGACGTTCCAACCCCAGGGGCGGAAGATCTTCGCGTCACCCACCTTCGATTTGTCGATGCGCATGATGTCCACGGAGCGGTATTCACCGATCCGCCAGGGCTGACCGTGCCGGGGCTCCCAGAATCGGACCCCTTCCGAAGCCTGCTCGTCGATGCAGCGGATGACTCGGGTGGTGACGAGGATGACGTACTGGTCCGGGTGCTTGGGAATGGTGACGGGGATGAGTTGAACCTCATCCGCCGCGTGCTCCATCAATACGTTGGCGAGCTTGATGTGGACGACAGGGGTCATCCCGCCGGCAATCCAGGAGAAATCCAGCGGCTTGCCTGGCTCCTCGACTGGAACGGTCAGCGTCCCTTCGATCTGGACACGGGTCCCTTGGGTGAACATCCAGGGATCTTCTTCCTCCTGACGGAGGTCATTCCTGGGCGTGTCGAGAAGCCAGATGCCTTCCTGAACGTCCATCGCAAGGTCGAAGTAACGAGCAGCCATGGATTGCTAACGTCCTTGTTTCAGGGTCAGAAGCTTGTTGATGGGAGTTCCTGGCACGGTGGCTTCTTCCGCCAGTTCCCGCAGCGCGCCAGTCAGTGCTTCACGGCATTGCACCACGGTGCGGCAATTTCTTGTGGATAGCTCCAGTCGTCGAAATACCAGGTCATGGTACGCCTTTGGATGCGGTCCCCGGTGGCCATGGACCTCGACGATGTTCTCCGGATCTTTCAGCACCATTCCGGCCTTCTTGAAGATGCGGCGGAAGAGCGGGGTCCACGGTCCACCGTTCTTCGAGGACTTCTCATTCCGGATGGTGGCCAGGTGGTGACGCTGGGGCTTCCCAGGCCGCGATGACATCCGCCTCGAACTCTTCACCCTCCAGCCGGGCCTCGGAAGGGGACGCGCCTTCCTCCTCCCGGGGCGTGACGACGATGCGCTCGCCGTCGTCCGTCTCCAGGTGCACGACCCGTGTCGTCGCGCAGCCCGACACGAGCAACCCCAGCAGCAGTGCCCACCCCAGTTGCTTCATGGATGCCTCCTTACCGGGGCTCACCCAGTTCCCGCAGGAAGAACCGGCGCACGTCGTCCTGGTAGTACCTTCCTTCAGGGCTGTGTCCCTCGCCGGGCATGAGCAACAGGTCGAAGTGCTTGTTCGCGCGCACCAGCGCCTGGGCCATCCGCATCGTCGTGGACAGCGAGGCGTTCACGTCGCTCGTTCCGTGCATCAGCTTGAGCGCCCCCTGGAGCTTGTCCGCCAGCGCTTCGTTGGAGCCCGCCGCGTAGCCTTCCGGGTTCTCCGACAGCAGGCCCATGTTCGGCTCGTTGATGATGGCTTCTTCCGTCAGGGCGCCCGGTGCTCCCGCGTAGCCCGCCTTGAAGAACTCCGGCGCCGTCAGCATGCCCCGCAGCGCGAAGTAGCCTCCCCAGGAATGTCCATGGATGCCCACCCGCTCCAGGTCCATGTAGGGCCGGCTGGCTGCCGCCTGCTTCAGCGCCGCGACGTGGTCTGGAATCTCCGTCTGGCCCACGCGGCCGTAGTTCACGTCCTGGAATGCCTTGCTTCGTCCCGGCGTGCCTCGACCGTCCAGCACCATGGCTACGAACCCGAGCTGCGCCAGCGAGTGCGCGATGCGCGACTCATACGAGCCCACGTAGCCCCAGGGCACCATCGTCGTGAACGGCCCCGCGTAGATGACGTCGATGACCGGGTAGCGCTTCTTCGCATCGAAGTTCCATGGCTTGTACAGCACGCCGTACAGGGGCGTGACGCCGTCCGCGGCCTTGACCGTGATTCCTTCCGGCGGCGTGTAGTGCAGCTCCGCCAGGGCGCTCGTGTCCGCCTTCGCGTAGCGGAAGGAGGGGCGCCCCTCCGTGGAGGTCACGTCCCAGACCCGGGGCTGCTCCCGCGTGGAGTGCCCATCCACGAAGTACCGCGTGGACGGTGACAGCACGGGCCGGTGCATCCCGGGCTCCGGAGACAGCCGCTTCAGCGCCCCGCCCGGAATCGCTGCCCGATACACCAACCGGTCATAGGGAGCCCCGGGCTCGGCGGAGGCCAGGACGAAGCAGGCATCCGACTTCGGCGAGACACCCACCACCGCGTGGACCGGAAACGCGCCCCGGGTGACCTGGCGCACGAGCCTACCGGAATAGTCATACAGGTAGACGTGACGCCAGCCATCGCGCTCGGACATCCAGAGGAAGTGCTGGTTGTCCGGCAGTGGCTTCACCTGCTGGGCCCACCCGCCCGCCGCGAAGTCCAGTGCCCCGACAAAGGTGTCCTTCCGCTCCTCCCGCAGCACGCGGCGGCGCTTGCCTGTCGCGGGCTCCACCGCCACCAGGTCCAATCGCTTTCCATCCCGCGACAGCTGGAGCACCAGCGCTTCACCGCCGTCCGGACGCCAGCCCGCGAACCAGTCGTAGCGCTCCGTGGAGTCACCCGGCGCGGGCGTCACCTGTCCCATCTCCACCGTGACGAAGTGCAGCTCCGAGCGCATCAGCGGGGTGCCCACCTTGGAGTAGGGGGCCCACGTCACCTTCTCCAGCGCGCTGCCGTAGTCGACCAGGGGAATCCGGTGCATGCCCCGCATGTCGTCGTGCCAGACCGCCACGTACCGGCCCTGGGGGGACCACGCCGCTTCGGGCAGCCGCCAGGGCGCGTCCTCCGTGCCGGTGCGCTCCAGGCGGGTCGCGCCCTTCGCGTCCACCACCGCGAACCCCGTGTCCCGCTGCACCGCGACCGCCCCGCCATCCGGAGACAGGATGTTGCCGGGCACGAGTGACAGCGCCGATGGATGCGTGGGCTCGAACGCCACGAGCCGCTTGTCGCTCAGCCCCAACGAGAACGTCCGGCCCTGGACGGCGAAGACGATGGCTTTCGCATCGGCGGTGAGCGTGAAGCGCATGGCGACGGGCAACGGCACCGGCCTGCCGAACACCTGCGTGAGTTGGGAACGCAGTGACTCCGCGTCCAGCAGGGGCTGCTGGGTGCGCCGCTGCGCATCCACCAGGACCCAGGTCTCTCCAAGGGGCTCGGTCCGGGACCCATAGACGAACCGTTCGCCCTCGGGCAGCCACTGGGGCGGCGTGAAGGTGTCCCGGATGCGGTCGACCCAGTGGAGCGACGCCTCCGAAAAGTCGAGCCGCTCCTGGAGCGTTTCCCTGGCTTGCGCGCCATCCGCCATCGCCATGCAGGGGACGGTGAGTCCCGCGAGGAGGAGCGCGATGCGCACGCGCGACAGGAGTCCACCAGAGCGGAGCAGGGGAGGCGTCATGGGCAATCTCCGGGACGGAGTGAAGGGAAACGTCAGGCCAGGCGTCGCGGTGCCGGGGCGGCAAGCAGCTCCACCAGCGTCTTCAATCCCCGCTCCAATTCCTCGCGGGAGCCGGCCGCGCCCAGAGACACCCGGAGCGCATTGGGGGCATGGCCCGGCCGGGCCGAGAACAGGTGCGCGGGGCCGAGCAGCACGTCACGCGCGGCGGCTTCCTCGACGAGTCCCGCGGCGCGGCGGTGCTCGGGGATGGGCATCCACAGGAAGTACGCGCTGGCGTGCGCGACGTAGGGATGGCCCTTCAACACCTTCGCCGCCAGGGCCTGGCGTGCCGTGGCTTCAGCCCGCCGCGCGTCGCGGAGGGACTCGGCCGTGCCGTCCGTCACCCATTGCGTGGCCAGCTCGTTCAGCAGGGGCGACCCCGACCAGGCCGTGGCCGCGGCGGCCTGCTCCAGCGCCAGACGCGCATGGGCCGGCGCCCGGATGTAGCCGACGCGCAGCGCGGGCAGCACCGCCTTGGACAGACTCCCCAGGTGGTATGTCCGCTCGGGCGCCAGGGCGGCCAGGGGGGCGGGCGCCTTCGCCACGAGCGGCGCCAGCGCGCCGTTCTCGATGAGGGTGACGTCGAACTCGCGGCAGACCTCGACCAATGCCTGCCGCCGCTTCAACGGCATGACGGCCGTGGTCGGGTTGTGGTTCGTGGGCGTGCAGTAGAGCACCCGCGCCTTGCTCCTCCGGCAGGCCTCCGCGAGCGCCTCGGGCACGAGTCCCTCCGCGTCGAGGGCCACCGGATGTGTCGGCAGCCGGAGCCACTCCGCGGCGGCGAGGACCCCGGGGTAGGTGAGGTCCTCCACCAGCAGTCCGTCCGGGTGCGCGAGCAGGGACAACACCATCAAGGTCGCGTGCTGGGCCCCGCCGCACACGGTGACCTCTTCGCTCGTGGCCGGGACCCCCGCGAGCTCCAGCCAGCGAGCCCCCGCCGCGCGCTGGGCCTCCGTGCCCGCGTGGGCCTGATAGCCACTGAGCGCGCCCAGGTCCGCGCGCTCACCCAGGCGCCGGAGCGCGGCCGCGAGCGCGAGGTGCCCCAGGTCTCCGGGGACGATGGGCACCGCCGTGGGCCCCAGGTCGATGCGCGTCCGGTCAAGCTGGGGCGAGTAGCGGTCCCCCTCCCGCAGATCCCTCACGAACGTCCCGTTGCCCACCTGGCTCCAGATGAGGCCCCGCCGTTCCGCCTCGGCGTAGGCCCGGGTCACCGTGCCCAGCGACGCCCCCAGCGTGCTCGCGAGCTCCCGGTGCGTGGGCAGCCGGTCCCCCGCGCGCAGCCGCCCCGCGCTGATGTCCGCCGCGAGCGCCTCGACAAGCGCCCCGTAGAGGGGGCCAGCGGAGCGTTTCAGGCGCGGCTTCCAATTGGAGCGGGACATGGTTCAGATTGTACCATGACAATCAGAGGCTTGTGCCAGGGCCCTGGGGTTTTCGCCTCGGGGTGCCTCGGTCTGGAATCTGGCGCAGGCAGCGGAGCGGGCCGGCCTGGGTCACTACACCTCAGTGAACCGCATGCCGGTAGCGCCGGTGCGCTCCAGGGCCGTCTTCAGGTCCTCGGAGACGATGAGAGCGATCTTCCAGCCCCAGGTGCGGAACACCCTGGCGTTGCCCACCTTCGACGGGTCGATGCGCATGCCCACGACGGACGCGTACTGGCCTGCCTTCTCGGGCTGTTTGTGCTTGATGGGATCCCAGTACTCCACTTCCCGGGATGCCTTGTCGTCGATGCAGCGGATCAACCGGGTGGCCACGAGCATGCTGAACTGTTCGGGGTGTCCCTGGATGTCGACCGCGAAGAGCTGGACGTCATCGGGCGCAAGCTCCGCGAAGACGGTGGCCAGTTTGACGTGAAGGATGGGCGTACTTCCGATGCCTGCTTCAGAGTAGTCCAGCGGCTTTCCGGGCTCGTCGATAGGAACGCGAAGGTGGCCTGGTGACTGGATGGGCTTCCCCGCACTGAACATCCATGGGTCCTCGACTTCCACGGCTCCTTCATCGACGAAATCACCCAGGTACCAGCGCCCCGGTGCGTAGACGTCTTCTGACAATCTGAAGTACCGGGCTGTCATGGTCGTGGCTGTCCGTGGCCTTGAGTCAGCAATCGATTGAGTTCCGTGCCCTTCGTCCTGGCTTTCTCACCGAGGACCCTGAGGGCGCCGGTCAGGGCCTCGCGGCATGCCTCCACGCTGCGGCATTCAGAAGTCGCTTGCCTCAACCTGTCATAGACGAGTTGATGGTACTCGGCGGGATGAGGGCCCCGGTGGCCCGGGACCTCGACGATGTTCTCCGGATCCTTCAGTTCCATGCCGGCCTTCTTGAAGATGCGCCGGAAGAGTGGGGTCCACGGTCCACCCGTCTTCGCGGACTTCTCATTCCGGATGGTGGCCAGATGGTGCCGCTGGGGCTTCCCAGGCCGCGATGACATGGCGACCGCGTTGGGTGCGAGCGCAATGGTGAAGCCCTCCGCTGTCATCGCCACGGAGCGCACGCCCCCAAGGGCCACGAACTGGAGGCCCGCCTGCGTCTCCACGGCGACCGCTGCCTGCGCGGAGCCCGGCAGGGTCGGGGCCTTCATCGCAAGCCCCGCGGTGTTGCCAATCGCCGCCGTGGCCAGCATCACGAAGACGCGCGCGGCGTTCCTGCCCAACACTTCTCCGTAGGCCTCGCCCGCGTCGCGCACCTGGAGGAACGTGGTGGCCTGGTCCACGTGGCGCACCAGCGTCACCCAGCCGTCGAGGATGCGCCACACCGTGTCCACGCCCAGGTAAGCAATCGCCGTGGCGGTGATGAGGGCGGCGAGTCCCTTGGACAGAGGCTCCGGCATGGCCCAGAGCAGCAGGTACATCGTCACGGTGGAGGTCATCGTGGCCATGACGGCCTGGGGACTCGCCATGCCCTCCAGGGCTTCGGCCGTCTCATGCCAGACGGAATCCATCGCGATGGCCATGGCCAGCGCATAGCGGCCATCGCTGCCCAGCAACGGGCCTTCGTCCAACAGTCGCAGGCAATCCCCGGCCTGCTTGCGCTTCTTGTCGCACCACTGCCTGTAGCCGCGCGTCAGGTCGTCCGACGCATCCAGCAGGCGCAGGTCGCGTGCCTCTTCTTCACCCAGCGGGACGATCTGCCGGGTCCGCTCCCGGAAGCCGAAGAGGCCGCTGCGCTCCGGCAGGCCGAAAAGGTCTCGCGCTTGCCTCAGCGGATGCGCGAAGGGCCGGACGTCCCGCGCGAGCGTCCTTACCGCTGCCTTGAACTCGTCCTCCTCCAGCCGGGCCTCGGAAGGGGACGCGCCTTCCTCCTCCCGGGGCGTGACGACGACGTGCTCGCCGTCGTCCGTCTCCAGGTGCACGACCCGCGTCGTCGCGCAGCCCGACACGAGCAATCCCAGCAGCAGTGCCCACCCCAGCCGCTTCATGGGTGCCTCAGTCCTCCGTCAGCAGGAGGCTCCAGAGCAGCACCTTCTTCTTGCCCGGAGGCCGGTGCAGGCAGCGGAGCGGGCCGTCCTGGGACGCCACGAACACGATGGCGCCGGAGTGCTGGTTGGCGAAGACCGCCGCGGCGCGGTGGCGCGAGCCGTGCTGGCTGATGGGGTAGTGCGGCCCGGGCCGCCCCTGGAGCGTGCGCGCCTCGAAGACCTGCGGCGGGCCGCTGCGCGGGATGGCGATCTGATACCCCGCGCAGAGCACCTCCAGCTCCGGCCCCAACACCAGCGCGTTGTCCACCGCGGTGAACTGCCCGATGCTCTCCACCAGCGCCTGGAAGTCGCTCTCCGTCACCTTGTCGTCGTGCTCGGCGGCGGCCTTCTTCAACTCCGGATCCTCTTCCTCCTCCGCCGCCTTGCCGGCCTCCGCCTGCCACGCGCCGTTGATGAGGTCCGCTCTCGCCTGGACGAAGCGCTGCAACCGCTGGCGGAGCAGCGAGCCCTGCTCCGGCGGCAACACGTACTTGCCTCGCGTGCGGAAGCGCTCCACGTCGTGCTGCTTGGGCAGCAGCGCGATGAGCCCCCCGTGGTGCAGCCCCGCCATCTTCCGGATGAGCCCCTGCACCGCGTTGGACACGTACCACTCGCGGTTGCCGCCCATCAGCGGCTGCACCTTGGGCAGGGACTCCACCAGCGTGGAGCACATCTCCATCAGCGCCGCGCGCACCGCGCTGTCCTCGTGGAAGAGCAGGTCGTGCAACGCCACGCGACGGCCCGGCGGCACCGGCGCGCCCTGCTCGTAGCGGAACACCTCGCGCCCCTGCGTGCTCACCACCAGGTGGCCCGGCTCCGGCGCGTGCAGGATGAAGACGTCCTCCTCGCCCTCGGCGTGGAACTCCGTGTACTCCACCCGGCGCGCCAGCCCCTGGATGCGCAGCTTGCCCTCGCGCGGCCCCACCACCACCGCCGTGCGAGGCAGGTGCGCCGCGGGCGCCAGCTTCACCAGCGCCTCCACGCTGAAGTCCGTGATGCTCGACTTGGGCTCCAGGGGCAGCGTCTCCCACGCCTGCCGCTTCCCCTTCTGACCGCCGATGTAGACCGTCTCGCGCACCGCCTGAAGGCCCTGCAACCCCTGCGCGTGGTAGGCGATGCGCACGCGCGTGGCCTCGCCTTCCTCCCGGCCCAGGCTCGCGAAGAACACCGTGTCCGCCAGGACGACCAGCAGCTTCAGCGTCGGCTCGGCCACGGGCGTCTTGGCGAACTGGCGCAGCCAGCTGCGCAGGGCTTCTCCGGGATATTGCAGGCCGGGTTCATCCATCGGGCGGGCAGCATAATCACGGCGCCGCGCTTCCCGGTGGAAGTCACGCACGCGCCGCGATGCGGCGTCCGTTTCCCACCGTGCGCCCGGCCTGTAGCGCCGCCGTCCAACTCCACGGCCTGAAGCCCGCGCCTCATTCCTCGATGAGCGGCTGGAGCGTGCCGAACCGCTCCAGGCCCTGGTCCAACGCGGAGCGCACCGCGTGGAGCAGGGCGCCATCCGACAGCCGCCGCACCAGGACGATGCCGGAGGCCACGTAGGACGGCGCACCGCCCAGCCGTGCCTCCAGCGCCTCCAGGGTGAGCACGGTGAGGACGAAGCGGCGTCCGTCGCGCAGCCGCACCACCAGGTCCCGGGAGCCCTCGAAGTGCAGCGCCGGGGGCTCCGCGATGAGCAGGGAGGCGATCCGCTCATCCTCGGTGTCGATGGACCGCATGCCTGACCGTTCGCGCGTCGAGCGTCGCATGGCGGGGACGATGGCGACCCCCACCCGCGCCTACAACCCGTGCCGCCGGGAGGGCCGCATCGTCCGACAGCGCCCGGCCCTGGGGGACAGGGGGGCGGGCAAGGGAGCGGACACGCCGGACAAGACGAACGGGCCGGACCGGGTGTATGGCCCCAGGCCTCCCATGCCCGCCGAGCCGTCCACCCTGTCCACCTGGGGCCTCCCCGGGATGTTCTTCGTCGCCATGCTGGCGGGCTCCGTGGTGCCGGTGCCCTCCGAGGCGATGCTCGCCGCCCTCATCTACAACGGCACCCCGCCGGTGATGGCCACGGTGGTCGCCACCGTGGGCAACGTGCTGGGCGCCATCACGCTCTACATCCTGGGCCAGTGGGTGTCGCGCGGCGGTGGCGGGGCCGTGGGCCGGTGGGTGTCTCGCCGCCGGGAGAAGGAAGGCCCCCGCATGGCGCGCGTGGAGGCGAACCTGCGCACCTGGGGCGCCCCCGCCCTGCTCATGTCGTGGCTGCCCATCCTGGGGGACGCGTTCGTGCTCGCGGGCGGCTTCGTGGGCGTGCGCCCCTTTCCCTTCGTTGTCTTCGTCACCCTGGGCAAGGGCCTGCGCTACGCCTTCGTCGCGCTGTCCACCACGGCCGCGATGTAACAATGCGTAACATTGCGCGCCCCCGAGGGGTGGGATGCGCCGCTCACGCAGGGTTTCAAGGAATGTGACGGATAAGCGGCGTCGGCGTCGTGTACGCGGAATACTGCGTCCGCGGCGCTGCCGCGACGTCCTTGAACCCCAATGGCTCCCGGGTTTGCCGGGAGCAGGATGAAACATTGTGAGCCTGAAACAAGACCTCTTCCGGCGGCCTGCCGCCTCCTGGCGCACGTGGTCCTTCACGCTGGTGTGCGCGGCGCTCAGCGCGTGCGGTGGCTCCGTGGAGGCGGACGCGGATGAGACGGCGCCGGAGTTCGTCGCGCGCGAGGACTCGCTGGCCAACGTGCGGCTGCGCCTGATGGCGGCCAACCTGAGCAGCGGCACGGGCCAGGACTACGACCCGGGCCACGGCATCCGCATCTTCCAGGGGACCGACGCGGACGTCGTGATGATCCAGGAGTTCAATTACAAGACGGACTCCGCGGCGGACATCCGCAGCTTCGTGGACACCGCCTTCGGCACGGGCTTCTCCTACTACCGCGAGGCCGGCGCGCAGATTCCGAACGGCATCATCAGCCGCTACCCCATCATCGCCTCCGGCGAGTGGGACGACACGCAGGTGTCCAACCGCGACTTCGCGTGGGCGCGCATCAACATCCCGGGCCCCAAGGACCTGTGGGCCATCAGTGTGCACCTGCTGACGACCAGCTCCAGCATCCGCAACACGGAAGCGTCCAACCTGGTGAAGTTCATCAACGCCAACGTGCCCGCCGGGGACTTCCTGGTGATTGGCGGTGACTTCAACACCGGCAGCCGCAGCGAGGCGGCCTTCAGCACCTTCTCCAGCGTGGTGAGCACGGCGTCGCCGTACCCGGCGGACCGCAACGGCAACACCAACACCAACGCGGGCCGCAGCTCGCCGTATGACCACGTGCTGGTGGACAGCGACCTGCGCGCCTACCAGACGTCGGTCGTCATCGGCTCCAGCACCTTCGCCAACGGCCTGGTGGCGGACACGCGCGTGTACTCGCCCATCTCCGACATCTCCCCCGCGGTGTCGGGCGACAGCGGCGCGTCCGGCATGCAGCACATGGGCATCATCAAGGACTTCCTCATCCCCGGGGACGGCACCACGTCCTCCTCCGTGACGGTGCTGTCGCCCAACGGCGGTGAGAGCTGGGTGGCCGGCTCGGCGCACACCATCACCTGGTCCGCGTCCGGCGTCACCAACGTGAAGGTGGAGTACTCGCTGAACGGCTCCACCTGGACGACGCTGACCTCCAGCGCGTCCGGCGGCAGCGTGGCGTGGACGGTGCCCTCCAGCGCCAGCACCAACGCGTGGGTGCGGGTGAGCGACGCGAGCGACGCCTCCACCAGCGACCTGTCCAACGCGGCCTTCGCCATCACCACGGGCGGCGGCTCCGGCACGGGCAACGTGTTCATCAACGAGGTGTTGATCAACGAGCCGGGCTCCGACGTGAACGGCGAGTTCGTGGAGCTGGTCAACAGCGGCACGGCGGCGGTGGACCTGAGCGGCTGGACGGTGTCGGACAGCACGAACGTGCGCCACACCTTCGCCAGCGGCACCACGGTGGCGGCGGGCAAGGCGGTGGTGGTGTTCGGCGGCGCGGCGGGCATCCCGTCCGGCACGGTGGGCGCGGTGGCCGCGTCCACGGGCACGCTGGGGCTGGGTAACAGCGGTGACACCATCACCGTGAAGAACAGCGCCGGCACGGCGGTGGATACGGCCACGTTCGCCTCGTCGCTCGCGGGCACGGACGGCGTGTCCGCCAACCGCAGCCCGGACGCGTCCTCCACGGGCGGGTTCGTGCTGCACACGGGCGTGTCCAGCCTGAGCAGCTCGCCGGGTACGCGCGCCAGCGGCTCCGCGTTCTAGTGATGAACACCGCGCCTCCGGACCGTGCTGGTCCGGAGGCGTGACCTGGGACAGTGTGCCCCCGTCCGTCCCGCTTCCGGACGCGAGGAGCCCGCCCCCCATGTTGAAGGTCCACCACCTCTCCGAATCCCGCTCGCAGCGCATCCTCTGGCTTCTGGAGGAGCTGGGGCTCGACTACGAGGTCGTCCGCTACGAGCGCGATCCGAAGACGGGGTTCGCCCCACCGGAGCTCAAGGCCATCCACCCGCTGGGCAAGTCGCCGCTGGTGGAGGACGGCGGAAGCGTTCTGGCGGAGTCCGGCGCCATCATCGAGTCGCTGATCCGCAAGCACGGCCAGGGCCGGCTTTCGCCCGCGCCGGAGGACCTGGACCGGTACGCGCACTTCCTCCACTACGCGGAGGGCTCCGCGATGCTGCCCATCGTGCAGCTGCTCTACGTGAAGCGGCTGGGGGAGGCCGCGGCGCCCATCAAGCCGCGCATCGACTCCGAGCTGAAGAACCACCTGAGCTACCTGGAGGGGGTGCTTCAGGGCCGTGAATACCTGGTGGGCAACGCGCTGACGGGCGCGGACATCCAGCTCTCCTTCGTGCTGGAGGCCGCGAAGTCCTTCCGGCTGCTCGGGGAGTTCCCGAACCTCACGGCCTACCTCGACCGGCTCCACGCGCGCCCCGCGTACCAGCGGGCCCTGGAGCGGGGCGGGCCCTACAAGATGGGCCGCTGAAAGACGACGGGCCGCCCCGGGAGCACCTCGGGACGGCCCGCAACCTGTCCGACAGCCGGACTAGTTCCGCGACGCCTCGCGCAGGCGGGGCGGCACGCGGGGGCCGAAGACGGGCGGCTCCTCCGACAGGTCGACCTTGGGGGCGCGCTTCAGCGGCGAGATGCCCATCCAGCGGTTGAGGGTGGCCTTCGCCTCCGCCTGCGGGACCGCCGGCAGCTGGCTGATGCGCGAGCCGTGGTTTCCGCCCGCCACCGTGTACAGATAGGAATCCTGCGCGTTGCCCAGCACGTAGGCCGCCGCCGTCCAGGGGTCGTAGCTGCCGTAGATGAACATCAGGCGCTGCCCCTGGGTGGACACCCAGTCCTGGATGTCCGGCATGGCCTGCGGGCGGAAGACGTACGGGATGCCCGGCGGCGAGTACACCTCACCGGTGTCGGTGTCCGGGAAGTGGATGAGCGCGCCCAGGTGCTTCTCATAGGGCTGGGGCCAGCCCAGCTCCACCGCGGCCTGGTAGTAGTAGGCGGCGTACGGCTTGATGCCCGAGTCCGCGAACGACCCCATGCCCACCTCGTAGTCCATCGCGTCGAACAGCTGCTGGTCCGTCGCGGTGGTGTCGGGGATGTTCCGGGTGCAGTTCCCCGCGCCGTCGTACTGCCAGAAGGCGAAGTAGGTCTCGATGGCGGCGTGCTCCAGGGCCAGCTCGAAGCCGAGCTGCGAGTACGTCAGCTTCGGATTCTGCTCCTCCGCGTAGGCCTTCAGGAGCGTGAGCATGTTCTCCCGGCGCGAGAGCACTTCACGCTGGAAGGCCCACAGCCGCTCGCGGCACGCGAGCTGCGCGTCCCCGCCCACGCTGTCCTGGAACGTCACGAAACGTTCGTCGTTGCGCTTCGCGATGGGGGCCACGTACGCCACGGTGGCGTCCACGTCGTCCGGGTGGAAGCGGCGGAAGAACACCACCGTCTCACCGCCCTTGCTGCCACCCGTGGACACCCACTTGCCGGTGTAGATGCGCTTGAGCGCCTGGGTGAGGCGGTGGAAGTCATCCGCGGACTGGCGGATGGTGAGGTGGCTCCAGTCCGCGGGCGACGGGATGCTGGGCGGGAAGAAGCGGTGCTCCACGGCGACCTGGTTCGCGCCCAGGAGCTGCGTGGGCTCGCTGCGGCCGGTGCCGGTGGAGACGTTGTAGCCGCTGGTGGAGAGCACCATCGGGCTGGCGTCCGCCTTGTGCAGCAGCGTCATGCGCTGCTCGAAGCGCTGGCATTCCGGGTGGGCGTGGTCCGACGGCTGGTTGTACCTCAGGATGAAGAACCGGTAGCCCGCCGGCACGGTCGCGCCGTTGGGGTTCTCCTGCACGGTGAGGCCCGGGATGGCTTCCAGCCGGACCCGGATGTCCAGCGATGTGTTGGTGATGACGCTCAGGTCCGGCGTCTGCTCAACCCAGCCGCTCGGCGTGCAGGCCACGCCGCCGTCGGTGCCCGCGTCCTCGGAGCCCGTGCCCGCGTCCGTTCCGGTGCCCGCGTCGACATCGGTGCCCGCGTCCGTTCCGGAGCCGGCATCGACATCGGCGCCCGCATCGACATCGGTGCCAGCATCGGTGTTCGTGCCCGCATCCACGATCGGGGTACCGCTGTCAGGACGCGGGTCGTCCGGGTCATCCTCGCCGCAGGCCAGCGGACCGGCGAGCAGCGTGAGCAGGGGAAGGAGCAGCACCCAGCGCGACGGGGCCGCCGCGTGGGAGTGCCGGAATCTCAGGGGAGTCTTCATCGGTCCGCGTTCCTCGGCATCCGCTTCCGCCGGGCCAGCCCCGGCGAGCGACGAAGCCCGCGCGGATTCCACTCTCAAGGCCGGATCATGTTCAAGGGGGCCGTCCCGGTGAGGTCCTCCACGCTGTCGAAGAGGAGCTGCCCGATGTAGTTGAAGTTGTGTGCCCATGCGCCCGGGTCCTTCCTACTCAACTGGTAGTTGTGGGCGGCCTTCACGAGCGCTGGAGTGAATGGCGCGAACGCGTTGGCGGAGACGGACTCGGTGGCGCTGCAGGTGCCGTCCTTGTCCGTGTCCTTGAAGAAGTAGGGATTGACCTCGCCGTTGTAGCAGAGGCCATTGCCGGTCACCCCGCGCATGGCCGTCAGCAGGCGTGCGGCCATTCCCGAGACCTCCGCGTCCAGGGGCTCCGTGGTGTTCGCGTCGCCGTCGTAGTCGGCCAGGTGGACGACGCGGATCTGCTCCGCCGCGTCCTGGTCCGCGTGGCAGGTCTCACAGCGCTCGCTCCACACGTCCGCGATGCGGAAGGTGTGGTTGCTCTTGCCCGGCACATGGCAGCTGGTGCACTGCGCCCCGCCCATGTGCGTGAGCCGGCTGGCGTAGGTCTTGTTGGGGTACTCGTAGCCAATCCGGGCCTGCGTTCCTTCACGCGTCCCCGCGGCCGGCAGGTAGTGCACGTTCTGGAACCGCGGCGTGCCGCCCGCCGCCAGCGCCGCGTCGATGGTGGCCTTGGACGCGCGGCCGATGTGGCAGTTGGCGCAGAGGTTGTCCTGGCCCGGCAGGTTCACTGTCTTGCCGTCCGGAAGCCACGTCTGGGCCGGGATGAAGACGTCGTAGTCGGGCTCGAAGTTCTCGTGGCAGGTGGAGCACTCCAGGCCGTTGGCGGTCTCCGGCACCAGCTGACCGACCCCGTACTGGACGAAGAACCGGTAGCCCTGCGCACCGCTGTGGCAGCGCGAGCAACTGGCCTGGACGGTCTCGCTCGAGTCCCAGTTGCGCGCCGCCTTGCTGGCGCCGTTGAAGTGGCCCGGGTCGTTGCGCACCAGCAGGGACGTATCGAAGGGCACGGCCAGCGCCTCGTTCATCGACTTCGTCGAGTCATGCAACAGCTGGAGGATGTACTTGGCGTTGTGCGCGAACGCGCCCGGATCCACGCGGGACAGCTGGTAGTTGTACGCCGCCTTCTGCAAGCGGGGTGTCCAGTGGGCGAACGCGTTGGTGGCGGCGGATTCGGCCTGACTGCACGTCCCGTCCCCGTTGGTGTCCTGGAACCAGTAGGGGTGGGTGTCGCCGTAGCAGAGGGGCCAGGCCCGCTCCGCGCCGTACCGCTGGATGGCGGCGAGCAACCGGTCACGCAGCCCCTGGATCTCGAAGTAGATGCCCTCGGTGCGGTCGTGGTCCCCGTCGTAGTCCTGGTTGCGCGAGGCGATCTGCCGGATGTTCCAGGCCTTCGTGACGTCGGTCACGCCGGGATGGCAGGTGGCGCAGGCATCCCAGCGGACCCGCGTGGTGTGCGGGTCATGGCATTCGTTGCACTTGTCGAAGTTGGGGACGTGGCGGAAGCGCGAGTCGTAGACCTGGTTCGCGTACTGGTAGCCGCCGGCGGCCTGGCTGGCGAAGAGCGTCGCGCCCGCGGGGTAGTAATGGATGTTGGTGAAGCCCAGTGCCGGTGAGGCGGTGTCCTCGCCCACCACGCCCGCGTCCGCGACCTGCGCGTCGATGTCCTTGCCCGACGCGCGCCCCTGGTGACACACCACGCACCGCGCCTCCGGCCCCAGGCCGGTGACCTGCTTTCCCGAGGGGAAGGTGACCGCGGTCAGCCCGGAGGCCGCGCTGTCGTGGCACGTCTCGCAGCGGACCACGGACTGCGTGCGGCCGGGGGCATCCACCCGTCCGGGGGCGGAGCCGTCGCCGCCCAGGAAGTCGATATAGCCCTCCGAGCTGTGGCACCGCGCGCAGGTGGTGGGAACCATGCCGTCCTCGTTCCAGTGGGAGAAGGCCTCGGCGGTGGTGTCCGCATGCGGCGAGCCGGACCAGGCGAGGTAATAGGGCACCTGGCTGGGATCGACGCCCGCGTCGCCCGTGAGGCCGCCCAGCACCACCACGACGTGACGCGCCTCCAGCCGGGACTGCGCGCCGGTGACCTTCACCGCGGTCTCGCCCGCGCCAACGCCTGTCACCTGTCCGGTGTCGTCCACGGTCGCGATGGCCGGGTTCTCGCTCTCCCATTGGTAGCCGTCGTCGGTGGCCTCGCGCGTGGTGGCCGTGAGCTGGAGCGTCTGACCCACGAGCACCGAGTGCGGGCCGTCGGTGATGATCTCCGGGTGGGGTGTCTCCAGTCTGGCGCAGGCGCTCAACGTGAAGGCCAGGAGCATCCGTCCGGCCAGGAGCAGGAGAGGTCGTCTCATCGAAGCCTTCTCGGGGATGAAGTGCGTCATGGTTGAGCGCCTCCGGAGATCCACGCCAGGAGGGTCTGGTACTCCGGCGTGCTCTCTCCGTAGATGGCTCCGCCGCCGTGGCCCGCGCCGGACGCCTTGCGCAGCAGCCGGCTGGCGGAGGGATTGGATGCGTCCGTCAAGGAGCTGACCTCCGCGTAGTCAGCGTCGGCATCGCCGGTCAGCACGAAGGAGGTGCTGCCCGCGGCGCCTCCCGCGCGATGACAGGTCTGACAGCCGGTGGTGAGGAGCGGATGGACGTCGCTGGCGAAGGAGACGGTGGTTCCACCGTCCCCGCCGCTGCCGCCGCCGTCGGTGGGCGGGACCCCCGCGTCGGGGGAGGGCGCGCCACGGTGGAGGTCCGCGCACCCAACGACCAGCGCGAACATCACGGTGAGGACCGCGGCCCGTGTCTGGATGCGGGAATCAGAACTCATACGCCACCACCAGCCGGGTGAAGTCGTCCGGCGTTTCGTCTGTCTTCTCCAGGTTCCAGAACTGGAAGAGGCCGGCGCTCAAGCCCCGCCACCGGGCGACCACGCCCACGTTGTGGCTGGAGCCGTCCTCCCGGGTGAGCGCGTTCGAGTCCAGGATGAGGCCTCGCCGGTTTCCGAACGTGCGCAGCCCCTGCCGGTACTGGACGTAGAGCCAGTCCGTGGGGTGGTAGCGAAGCTGGAGGTAGCTGGCGAAGTGGTAGTAGTCCGCGCCCGGCCCGCCGTAGCCCTCCGCCTCGCCTCCGGAGACATCCGCGCGCAGCAGCCCGGCGCCCAGCGAGAAGTGCTCCAGCACCGGAAGCCCGCGCGGACGCCACACCGCCACGTCCAGCGCCTGGAGGAACAGGCGGCGCCCGAACCCCAGTGAATTGAAGTAGGGCGAGTACCACACGTTGATGGGCCCCCAGGAGCCGCCAAGCCTTGCTCCGACGCCCAGGCGGGTGTCCTCCAGCGGTGCCAGGTCCGACTGGAGGTTGAGCACCGCGTCGGCGCGCTTCAGCCGGTAGCCGGAGATGACGTAGGCATCGCCGGAGAGGGCGATGGGCCCCAGACGGCGCTCCACGTTCACCGTCAGCCCTTCCCGGGCGAACACCACCGGAAGCACCCGCTGGTCGAAGCCGGCGAGCCCTCCGTAGCTGTGATGGAAGAGCGGATCCCCGCCGAAGGGCACCAGCACCTTGCCGCCCTTGGCGAACACCTTCACCGGCCAGGACGCTCCGTTGATCCGGTAGCCCACCTCCCAGAACTGCAGCGACAGCACTTCCAGGGTGAGGGTCACCGGGTCTTCGGCGGACTGCCGCGTCAGGAAGAGGAAGTGGTGGTAGCTGCGCAGCGCGCTCTCGCCCTCGGCCTTGAAGGGGTGGTCGTTGTAGTTGATGCGCTCGTAGTTGAGGTCGAAGCGTCCGTTCAGGCTCAGCGAGCCGAGGACCGGGAAGGTTCCCAGCGGTACGCCTGCATGCGGGCCGGAGGGGACGGGAGGCGCAGCGGGTGCGGCGGCGGGCTCGGGTGCGGTGGGCGCGGGTGGGGCGGTGGCCACGGCGGTGTTCGCGGTGGCTGGCGGGGTCGTCCCCAACGCGCCCGCGTCAATCCAGCGGGCCAGGAGCGCCAGCTGCGCGCTGCCCGGTTCCCACACCGCGCCGCCCGGGTGCGAGTCACCCTTCGCTCGCTGGTACAGGAGGCTGCTGGCGGCAGCGCCGGGCACCACCAGCGGCGCCACCGACCGCAGGTGCGCGTCTGGATCCGTGTGGGTGAGGTAGCGGCTGGCTCCGGCCATCCCGTCGGAGGCATGACAGCTGGAGCAGTCCGCCAGCAGCGCCTCGTGGACCTGGGGAGCGAAGCGCGGCGCTGCCGAAGCGTCCTCGGAGGGAGCCGTGGGTGGCGTACCGGCGCTCGCGGACGCAGCCGGCGCCGTGGATGGCGGACTGGGACTCGCGGACGCAGCCGGCGCCGTGGATGATGAACCAGCACTCGCGGACGCAGCCGGCGCCGTGGGTGATGAACCGGCACTCGCGGACGCAGCCGGCGCCGTGGGTGATGAACCGGTACTCGCGGACGCGGAAGGCGCCGTGGATGGTGAACTGGCACTCGCGGGCGCGGAAGGCGCCGTGGGAACCGGGCTGGAAGCGGAGGGCGCGGACGCAACCGGCGCCGCCTGGGTGCCAGCCCGTGCCCTGCCGGGCGGGGCGCCACCTTCAATCCACCGCAGGAGCGTCGCGTACTCCACCGACTCCACCGCGAGGACCTTCTTGCCGCCGTGAAGGGCGGTGCCGGTGCCCTTCTTGAGCAGCGGACTCTGGGCGGCGGTGGCGGTCTGCACGAAGCGGACGGTGGCGTCGTAGTCCTCCGGCCCGCCTTTCAGCACCCAGCGGGATCTGGACGCCTTGCCCTCCGGGCTGTGACAGGACCCGCACGCCTTCTCCAGGATGGGCCGGGCGTCATCCGCGAAGCCCGGCACGCGCGGCCGTGCCGCGATGGGATTCCGGGTGGCTCTCGCGGGGGCGGCGGGTGACGGCGTCCCCGGTTCGACGACACCCGCGTCGGGCGCCGCCTGCGCATGTCCGGGAGGCTCGGGGGGCGGCTTGATGCCCAGCCGCTCCTGGAGCTGCCGCCGCTTCTCCTCCTGCGACTGCGCCCGCGTGAGGCTGGGGACGGCCAGCACCAGCGCGCAGGCAAACAGTGTCCAGGCACTGCGCTCAGCGACGCGCATGGCATGCCTCGCAGCTCATGGAGCTCTGGGCCCTGGCGGCCCGTCCGTCATGGCAGCGCCCGCAGTAGCGGCCCTCTCGCATGTCTTGATGCGTGAAGCCCAGCCGGGCCTGCGGGAACGTGCCGGGGTGGCAGCTGTAGCAGTACATGGAGCCATGCCCCCAATGGGAGAACAGCGCCGGAGCAGGCGCGGCGCGCTCCTTGAGCGGAGGCAGCCGCACGTCCTGCGGCGAGTTCACGGCGAAGATGGGCGTCGTGAACAGGAGAAGGATGGCGAGCCCGGCCCGCCACCACCCCCCGCGCGGGGAGGGGGCGCCAGGCGGATGCGAAGGGGCGGAACTCATAGGGCCCTTTGCTCCTTCAGGATTCTCCAGACCGTGACGCCGTAGAGCAGGACCCCCAGCAGGACCAGGGGGACGCCCACGGCGGTGGAGATGACGAAGGTCAGTGGCGTCCAATACAAGAGGGCGAACAGCTGGATCAGCAGCCCCGCCAGGACGAAGAGGGCCGCCACCCGGATGCGCTTGTCGTGGCTCATGGGCGCGCTCGCTCCGGCAGCCAGAAGTTCTGGGCCTTCACGCCCTCCAGGTCGTGCGCGAGGTCATGACAGCTCAGGCACGAGCGGGCCCCGCTCTGGAGCTCCGCCTGGAGCTCCCGGTGCGGCCCGGCCTCCAGGTAGCCGCGCGCATCGTTGTGGCAGTGGAGGCAGTTGTAATTGGGATACGGCTGATAAAGCCGGGGCTCCGGGGGAATGGTCCCGAAATAGTGGACCCAGACGTGCCGCAGGCCGTTGAGCTTGGCCTTGGCGTCCCCGAAGAGCGCGTAGTCCGTGTGGCAGGAGAAGCAGGTGGAGTCGCGGTTGATCAGCCGCTTCTGGTAGTGGACCGCGGCCAGGGCATTCGGGTTGTCCACGAACAGGCTCTGCCCGTAGGGCTCCATCTCGTGGCAGCCCATGCAGAACTGGGTCTGGCTGGATTCGCGCACGCCCACCGCGACCCCGGTGCCGCTGACGGCCAGCGGCAGGAGGGCCAGTCCTCCGAGCAGCACCAGGCGTCCCAGCCGGTTCGCGGTGAGGTGGCCCGCGGCATGGGCAATCATCGCCACCAGCACGGCCACCGCGCTGACAATCACAATCATGAGGGTGGGCAGTGGGGTCTCCATGGGGCCTGGGTCGTGAGAACCGTGCAGTGGGGCGATTCAGGAGCGCTGGGGGACCCGGAGGGCCGCCGCCACGGCGCCGCGCGCTACCGGGTGGGCGCCCCGGCGGAGGGCGGGAGGGGAATGGGCTCCACCTTCGCTGTCTGCCCGTCCACGCGCAGGTCCAGGGCCCCGTGGCCCGCCGGCGAGGCGTAGCGCAGCCACCAGGACGCCTCGCCTTGCTTCGCCATCACCAATTCCAGGGCGTGGTCCTGGCTCCGCGCGAACGCGGCTCCCAGCCTCACCGCCTCTTCGTACCCCACGGTGAGCGCCACCGAGGTGGGCGGTGGCGGCAGCGGGGCAGAGGGATCCGCACGCGTCTCCCGCGCGGAGCCCGCGCACCCCGCGGCGACGAGGGCGGCGAGCAGGACGGCGCGGGGCAGGGAGTGCGAAGAGGTCATGGGCGCTGGCTCGAACGGAGGGGAGGAATGAAACCCGTCCGCCCTTCGACACTGCATGCCCCGTACCGGGGTGGACTCGTGCCCCTGTGGGGGGTGGGCCCGGGCGCGGGTGCGCCTCCCGCCTGGGTGCTCCGGCGCAAACCTTGCGCCAGCCGGCGGCATCCCGCGCATTCCCTGCGTGGGCGCCCGCACGCCCCTTCCCGGAGGCTGGCGCGAGCGGTGGGCCCCGGGACCGGACCGGGCTTTCGGGCTCGGACGCGCGGGGGCACCGGGCCACGACCACGCCGCCCCGGCGGCACACTCTGTCTGGCCGCGAGGGGCACGGCGGCGCGCGGCTTGAGTCCACCCCCGGCGCGCGGTAGCCACGTCCCGTCACGTCTCCCCGGAGCCCCCCATGAAGCCCCTGCTGCTGGCCGCCGTCCTCGCCGCCGCGCCCGCCACCCCGCCGAAGTCCCTGGCGCCCGACGCCGGGCCCGCGCAGGCCGCGCAGCCCACCCTCACCGTACCCGGCGGGAAGTTCCTCCGCGCCCGCTCCGGCAACACCGCCGTCGCCCAGATGTTCGCGCCGGGCATCGCGGAGCTGTCGCTGGCGGAGAAGCGCGTGGCGTGGTCCCTGACGCTCGCGGCGCACGCGGGCGAGGACATCGCGTTGGATCAGCTCGGCTGGAAGCTGGTGCCCGCGAAGCAGCTGCTGGAAGGCGTCTGGCTCTTCGGCCGGGATGCGCAGAGCGCCGCGTCCGGCTTCGACGCGAAGCTGGCGGACTACCTGCTGCGCTTCTACGGGCACGGCGGCAACCACGACAGCACCACCGGGCAGAAGTTCGTCCCGGGCTTCACCGCCGAACAGCTCGCCGCGGGCGCCTCGCGCGCCCTCAATGCCGGAGCACCCTGGACGGTCAAGGACGACGCCGCGCTCCAGGCCTGGCTCCAGGAGCTGAAGCCCACCCTCTTCGACGCGGGCTTCGAGCCGCAGCTCACCTCCAAGGCCCCGCCGCAGGGACAGGACCTCCTCACCGCGTCCTCCAACACCGCCTATGGCCCCGGCGTGACGGAGAAGGACCTGGTGGGCTTCACGGAGAAGTACCCGCTCAACTCGCGCGTGGTGAAGCAGGACGGCAAGCTGACGGAGCAGGTGTTCCGCGCGGGCACGCCGGACGGCAAGGTGAAGCCGGGCCTGTACGCGAAGGAGCTCTCACGCGTCATCGCGCACCTCCAGGAGGCGATGAAGTCCGCGGAGCCCGCGCAGAAGACCGCGCTGGGCAAGCTGGTGCGCTACTTCCAGACGGGCAGCCCGCAGGACTGGGACGCGTACAACATCGCGTGGCTCAAGGTGGACCCGAAGGTGGACGCCAACCTGGGCTTCATCGAGACGTACGTCGACCCGCGCGGCCACAAGGGACAGTGGGAGGCGCTGGTCAACTACCGCGACACGAAGGAGAACCAGATCATGGTGCTCATGGGCCAGAAGGCCCAGTACTTCGAGGACCGGCTGCCCTGGCCGGAGAAGTACCGCCGCAAGAAGGTCGCGCCGCCGGTGGCCAAGGCCATCAACCTCATCACGTCCAACCCGGAGCCGCCCGCGGGCATCAACCTGCCCAACGAGCAGCACATCCGGGAGAAGTACGGCAGCAAGAGCGTGATGATCACCAACGTCATGGACGCGGCCTCCGCCGTGACGCGGCTGCCCCTGGCGCTGGAGTTCTCCCGCACGGCGGAGGACCGCGAGCAGGCCCAGAAGTACTCCGTCACCGCGCGCAAGTGGCTGGTGGCCTTCCATGAAGTGCTGGGCCACGCCTCCGGTCAGGTGGACGCGAAGTTGAAGGGCCAGTCCCCGTCCGTCTTCCTCAAGGAGTACGACAACACGCTGGAGGAGGCGCGCGCGGACCTGGTCGCGCTGTGGCACGCGTTCGACCCGGCGCTCGCGGAGCTGTCGCCGGACCACGAGGCCATCGCGCGGCAGATGTACCGCGACTTCCTGGTGGAGGGGCTCACCAACCTGCGCAGGGTGGAGACCGGCAACGCCTTCGAGGAGGACCACCAGCGCGGCCACCACATGACGGTGACGTTCCTGGAGGAGAAGGGCGTGGTGAAGCAGGTGACGCAAGATGGCCGCACGTACTTGGTGGTTCCGGACTACGGCAGGATGCGCGAGGCCGTGGGCGAGCTGCTCTCCAAGCTGATGGTCATCAAGGCCACCGGCGACTACGAGGGCATCCGCGCGCTGGTGCAGGAGAAGGGCATCCACTTCGACCCGAAGCTGCGCGACGAGGTCGCCCGCCGGGTGAAGGCCGTGGACGTGCCCACGGTGCTGCTGCTCAATTCGCCGCGCGTGGTGCCGGTGCTGGACGCGAAGGGGGCGCTGGTGGACCTGAAGGAGGACACCACCCAGGCCTTCGTGGATCAGCACCTGGAGCGCAGCCTGCTGGGCCGGCTGTCTCCCGCGGAAGGCCGCCGCGTCGCCGCGAAGGTGGCGGGCTCACCGGACGCGGTGCGCGAGGCCTTCAAGGAGCTGGGGCCGGAAACGGCTCCGGCGCCGTCCCCCGTGAAGGGAGCGGCGCCGGCGAAGGTCAAACCCTGACGGGCGCGGTGGCCGTCAGTGATTGGACGGCGTGTCCCTGTCCGTGAGGGGTGTCCCGGACTCCGTGGTGAGCACGACGCGAGCGTTGCCCGGCTGCACCGGTCCACCCGGGGTGGCCGGGTCGCCCAGCTGGCCATTGGGCCGGCCGTAGTCGCGCTCGTAGATGCGCACCACGGAGAGGAAGAAGGCGACGATGAGGGGCCCCAGCAGGAGGCCCACCGCGCCGAACGCCGCCAGGCCGCCGAGCAGCGCGAAGAAGATGATGGCGCCGTGCTGGTTCATGCCCTTCCGGGCCAGCAGCGGCTTGACGACGTTGTCCACGAGCCCCACCACGACGACGCCCCAGATGGCCAGGAAGAGCGCCGCCCACGGATGGCCGCTGAGGAACATCAGGCCCGCGGCGAACAGCACCACCACCGCGGCGCCCACGGCGGGGATGAGGGCGAAGAAGAAGGTGAGGCCCGCGAAGAACAGCGGCGCGGGCACCCCCACGATGAGGAAGCCGATGAGCGCGGCCACGGCCTGGACGCCCGCGGTGGCCACGGTGGAGACGAGCACCGACACGGAGGTGCTCTTGAACTCGAGCAAGAGCTCCCGGGTCTGGCCCTGCCTTAGCGGCGACACGCTCTCGAGCCACTGCACCAGCCGTGCGCCGTCGGTGAGGAAGAAGAAGAGGGCGATGAGCATCATCGTCGTCTGGAGGATGAGCGTGCCGGTGGCCGCCACCGCCCCCGTCACCGCCTTGGCGGCGGTGCCGCCCTGGGTCGTCACCTGCTCCTGGAGCTTCTGGTCCAGTTCGGCCTGCTCCAGCGGGAGCCGCTCGATGAGCTTGCTCACGGGGGCCCGGATGCCACTGGGGAGCTTGTTGACCAGTCCGTTCATTCCGTCCTTCTGCACGGTCTGCGACACGAAGCGCGCGCCCTCGGACACCTCCGCGACGACGAAGGCCGTGAGGCCGCCCAGGGGCAGGAGCAGGGCCAGCATGATGCCGGTGACGATGATGCCCGCGGACACGCTGCCGTGGCCCCGCAGCCGCCGCTTGAGCCGGCTGTACAGGCCGTAGAAGGTGCCCGCCAGCACCGCCGCCAGGAAGAAGGCCTCCGCGAATGGCCGGATGACCATGCAGAGCAGGAGGATGGACAGAAGGATGAGACCCACGAAGACGCGTCGCGCTACCTGATCCGAGGCCATGGCCCCTCATTATTAGGGAGCCGGACCTGTCAGCGGGAGCCTGCACGGTCGGATTGTTGCAGGAACATTCCCCACGGCCCGGCTGGTTGCCTGCTCACCGGACTTGGGAGCGGCCAAGGGGGCGGTAGAGTGCGCGCATGCCGCCCTTCGACTCCGCCCGCTTCACCCTCTGGCTTCCGCAGCTGCTGTGCGCCACCTTCCTGGCCATCCTCTTCCTGCAGTCCGGCCTGGACAAGGTCGTGGACTGGAAGGGGAACCTGGGGTGGCTGACGGGCCACTTCTCCAAGTCGCCCCTGAAGGGCGTGGTGACCCCGATGCTGGCCGTCATCACCCTGATGGAGCTGGCGGCCGGGGCGCTGAGCGCGGCGGGCGCGGTGGCGCTGCTGCTGAATGGCAACCCGCTCCTCGCGTACCTGGGCGCGGTGCTCTCCTCGCTGTCGCTGCTGGCGCTCTTCTTCGGTCAGCGCATGGCCAAGGAGTACGCGGGCGCGGCGGTGCTGGTGCCGTACTTCGTCGTGGCGCTCGCGGGCGTGTACCTGCTGCGGCTGACCTGAGCCGCCTCAGAGCACCTTGCGCGAGGGCATGATGGCGTTGGCGGACAGCAGGCCCGCCGCCAGCGCCACCGCGACCATCAGCATGGAGAAGGCCGTGTCCACGCCGGCCACCACGTCGCGCTCCAGCAGTGACGCGAGGCTGCGGAAGCCCACGCTGCCGGGGACGAGCAGCATCAGCCCCGGCACCACGGTGGTGACGGCGGGCCGGTTGCGCAGCCGCGCCAGCGCGTTGCTCCCGATGCCCAGCAGCAGCGCGCCCGCGAAGGCGCCCAGCTGAGGCCCCAGCAGCAGCGCTCCCAACCGCGCGCCCATGAACGCGGCGGCGCCGGCCAGGGCAATCCATCCCCAGTCGCGCGGCCGGGCGCGGAAGAGCACCGCGATGGCGAAGCCCGCCACCACCAGCGCGACGACCGCGGTGCCCGGGGGCAGCACCGCGGGCAGGGGCGGCGTGGGCACGGGAGGCAGCACCGTGGCCACGCGGCTGCCCAGGGCCGCGCCGAAGCCCAGCTGGAGGAACACCAGCGCGGCGTGGGTGAGGCGCGACGTTCCGGAGATGAGGTTGCGCGTGGCCACCTCGTTGACGGCGATGGTGAGCGTGAGTCCGGGCAGCAGGACGATGAGGCCCGCGAGCGTGGCCACCTCGCCGTGCAGCGGGCCGAAGAAGTGGGCCGCGATCCCCGCGAACGCGGCGGACAGCACGGCCGCCACGGGCTCCAGCACCCGGGCGGTGGTGGGCTGCTTGCGTGTCAGGAGGTCCAGCGCGCCAATGGCCAGGCTGCTGAAGCCCGCGACGCCCATCTCCTTCCAGCCGCCGCCGAACAGCAGCGCCGCCGAGGCTCCCGCGAGCATCCAGCAGAGCAGCTGCAGGGCGGGGCCGTAGCGCGGCGGCCGGGCGAGGAGGGTCTCCACGCGGGTGGCGCCCTCGGTGGGAGTGAGGCGTCCCTGGATGACGTCGTCCGCGAGCATGTCCAGGAGGATGAGGCGCTCCAGGTCGAAGTCGCCGGGCTCCACGCGGATGAGGCTGGTGCGCAGGTCTTCCGGCGGGCCGAAGGACGCGAAGATGGAGGTGGGCGTGGAGAAGAAGCGGGCCTCCAGGCCCAGCCGCTCGCTCACCCGCTGCATCAGGCCCTCCAGGCGGTGGGCGGGCGTGCCGTGGCGGTGCAGGGCGTGGCCCAGGCGCAGCACGAAGGCCACCGCGGGACCGGGCGGTGGGGGCGCGAGCGCGGCGGCGAACTCGGGCGGGGCTTCAGCGGTTTCGGAGGAGAGCGTGGACACGGCGGGCGCGCACATGCGCAGAGCCGCCCGGGGGAGTCAAACAGCGTGGAACCCCCCTGCAAGCCTTCCTGCTCGCTCCAATGTGCGTGGTGCTCAAGGAATCCCTTGTCGTGACGCATCTGATACAGCGGGTGGAACACGGGAGGACGCATGGCGCGCAAGCAACGGACGCCGCGATGGCTGGAGGCCGCGAGGCGCAGGGGACCGGAGGCCCCGGTGGGCCCGGGCGCGGACTGGCTGGCGCGAGCGCTGGGCCGGGCCGGCGTGCTGCCCCGGGCTGAAGCCGAGCAGGCGATCCGCGACGGCCGCGTGGAGGTGGATGGCCGCGTGGAGCATGAGCCCTTCGCGCCAGTGGGGGAGGGGACGCGGGTGCGCGTGGACGGCGTGGAGCACGCGCTGACGCGCCAGGCGCGGGGGCTGATGTTCCACAAGCCCGCGGGACCGGTGGTGCACGGCTCGGATCCGGAGGGCGTGGGCACCGTCTTCGAAAGGCTGCGCGCGGTGCTGCCGCCAGAGCTTCAGGGCTTCGAGTGGTACGCGGTGGGCCGGTTGGACCGGGACACCACGGGGCTGCTGCTCTTCACCAACGACGAACGGCTGGTGCGGCACGCGACGGCGCCGGAGACGCACCTGCCCAAGCGGTACGTGGCGCGCGTGGAGGGACAGCCCACGGAAGCCGAGCTGGCGCGGCTGCGAGAGGGATTGACCTTGGAGGACGGCCCCACGCGTCCCGCGGAGGCGGTGCTCCGCGCGCCCGACGTGGTGGAGCTCACCCTCACCGAGGGGCGGCACCACCAGGTGAAGCGGATGCTCGAGGCGGTGGGGCACCCGGTGCTCACGCTGCACCGTGAAGCGGTGGGGCGGGTGGTGCTGGACGTGGCGGAGGGGGCCTTCCGCGAGCTGACGGAGGCGGAGGTGTCGGGCGGGCTGGGATTCACCGCGACGGACGTGGACCTGACGGACTAGCGGCCGAGGTTCTTGAGCATCTCCCGCGCCTTCGCGGGGTTCGCCATGTTCCTGGGGGACATCAGCAGGTACCGGTCGTGGGCGCGCCTGGCCTTGGCCTTGTTGCCGGTCAGGGTGTAGGCGGTCTCCAATCCCAGCCAGGCTCGCCGGATGTTGGACTGGCGATGGGTGACGTCCTCCAGGAGCTTCACGGCCTGCTTGTGGTCGGCCGGGGTGCCGGGCATGAGCTGGATGAGCGTCAGGCCCAGCTCGAGCTTGGCGTCGAGCGAGCCCGGCTTCATGGCCAGCGCGTTCCGGAACGTGGCCGCCGCCTCCGGGAACTTCTCGTCCCGGAAGGCCGTGCGGCCGACGTCCATCATGTCGGCGAAGGTCTCCGGCTTCGCCACCCGGCCCGATGCCGACGAGAGGGCATTCGCGTCGTCCAGGATCTGCACCACCTTCGCGCGGCTGGGGTGCGTGGCGGGGGCGTACTCCAGGAAGCGTTGGTAGTGCGTCACGCTGGTGCGGCTGTCATTGAGGCGCGCGTACAGCATCCCAAGCAGGAGATGGCATTCCCCTTCCTGGGGGAACCGCGTCGAGCACTGATGCGCCAGGTCCACGGCCTCGCGGAGCTCTCCCCGCTGCACCCGCGCGTGGATGCGGTCCTGATAGTCGGCCAGGGACAGGGCGGACGCCGGGAGCGGTTCCACGGTCAGGGGTGCGTTGCCTGTTGCCTGGGGGCTCGGTGCGGCAATCGCAGTGGGGCTCCGCGCATCGTCGGAGAGGGATTGAACCGCGGTGGGCGGACGCTCGATGGGACGCGGCGCTCCAAGGGGCTCGGGAGGCACATCGGTGGAGGTGAGGAGCCAGAGACAGCTGGCCCCGATGGCCAGGCCCGTGGTGCTCAATCCGAGCGCCCATTTCCTCAATGATGTCGCGGGCGCGAGCGCGGCCGGGGCTTCGTCCTCCACGCTCTCCATGTCGGATTCGGGGAGGGGGATCCTCCCTGTATGGAGCAAGGGCCTGGGACGCGGGGGCTTCTTCGCGAGTGCCGGCTCCTGCTCGCGCCAGGACTTCAGCTCCTCCTTGAAAGACGCCGGGACGGACAGCTCGCGGCCCTGAGCCAGCAGGTCCTCCCGGAACAGCATCCGCAGCAGATGGGCGGCGCTCAGCGAGGACGCTCGTGGATGGTTCGCGTACAGGAATCCTGAGAGCGCCTCCGCGAAGGCATGACTGGATTCGAAACGCTGGGACTGCTCCGGATGCAGGGCCTTGAGGACGATGCGGTTGAGCGCCTCCGGCAGGTCCGGCCGAGACTCGCTCAGCGACGGAAACTCACCGCGCGCCACGCGCATCATCACGACCTGCGGAGGCCCCTCCACGGGCAGCTTGCCGCAGAGCAGCTCGTACAACACGACGCTGGTGGCCCAGACGTCCGTGCGCGCATCCACCTCTTCTCCACGCGCTTGCTCCGGAGAGAAGAAGAGGTACTTGCCCTTCACCACCCCGGGCTCTGTCTTGATGTCGCGGATGAGCTGCGCCTTCGCGATGCCGAAGTCGACGATCTTGACCTGGCCCTCGTAGCCCAGCAGCACGTTGTCCGGGGAGATGTCCCTGTGCACGATGCCCAGCGGTTGGCCGCTGCTGTCCGTCCGCGTGTGCGCGTAGTGCAGCCCCCGGCACATCTCGATGGCGATGAAGACCGCGATGGGAATGGGCAGCGCGCTCATGCCGCTCTTCATCGCGCGCTTGAGGGCGTGGTGGAGGGGCTGGCCGTCCACGAACTCCATGGCCAGGAAGTACTCACCCTCCACCCGGCCAAAGTCGAAGACCTGCGCCACGTTGCCATGGGACAGCGTGGCGGAGATGCGTGCCTCGCTTATGAACATGGAGATGAACGCTTCGTCGTTGGCGTACTCGGGCAGGACCTTCTTGATGAGCACGGGTTTGGTGACGCCCGCGTCGCCTACCAGCTGGGCGCGCCACGTCTCCGCCATGCCGCCCCGGCCCAGCCAGGACACCAGCTCATACCGCCCGAAGGTGTCACCTGCCTGGAGTGCCATGGGTTGTGGGGCCTGAGTCTCGATTTGCCTGGTGCGTGACGGAGCGTCCCTGGGGGGAAGACAAGTCTAGGGAGGTGGATTGTTCATGGGCATTTTAGTCAAGGCATGGAGGACGAGATCCCTCTTGGGATAGCCTTCAGGCGTGAGGGTCAGAAATATCTTGTAGTGCTGTTCGCTTTCCTTGAACTCCTTGCGCCTGGCATGGACAATGCCAAGCATGAGATGACACTCGGGGACCTTGGGGACCCTGGCCTCGCAGTCCTTTGCCAGCCTGAAGGCCCCGTCGAGATCTCCCTCTCTGCTGCGCCTCAGGACCTCTGTCTGAATGGCTTTGATTGAGTCGTGAATAGATATGGCACTTGTTCTCGAGCCAATGAACTCGTCGGCGGGCGCATCGGTAGGCGCGTCGGTGGGCGCACTGGCGACTTCCTTCTTGTCCTCGGGTGGCACGACGGGCGCAGGAGGGCGCGTCTCGACAGTCACGGGAGCGCGAATGGGCGTGGGAGGTGGAGCCGCCGACACGGGTGTGGCCGACTGCGTATCCATCAGCAGCCACAGGCTCGCACCCACGACCATCAGTCCTCCCGCGCTCAACCCGTAGAGCAGCGGGCGTGAGGTTTCAGAAGACGCCACGATGGACCGAGGTTGGGTCGTCTCCGTTGTCTCCGTGACTGGCGGGGTGACCGCCCGGATTCGCCGCGTCTGCCGCTGGGTGACGGGAACCGGCGTCACCGGTTCCTCTGGCGCGGCCTGCGCGCGCCAGGCCTTCAGTTCCTCCAGGAAGGAGCCCGGGACGGACAGCTCACGCCCCTCTTGCGCCAGGTCGCCCCGGAACAGCACGCGCAGCAGGTGCGCGATGGTCATGGAGGAGAAGCGCGGGAAGTTCGAATACAGGAACCCCGCCAGCGCATCCCCGAAGGCGTGACTGGACTCGAAGCGCTGCTCACGGTCCGGAGTCAGCGCTTTCATC
Organism: Corallococcus carmarthensis; assembly: GCF_003611695.1. Lineage (GTDB taxonomy): Bacteria > Myxococcota > Myxococcia > Myxococcales > Myxococcaceae > Corallococcus > Corallococcus carmarthensis. Next base: position 45,220 of record NZ_RAWE01000055.1, read on the forward strand.
ACGATGTCATTCAATTCCTTCGGGAGGTCCGGCCGGAGCACGCTCGGAGCGGGAATCTCCCCCCGGCCCACGCGCATCATCACCATGTGCGGCGGCCCCTCCACGGGCAGCTTTCCGCAGAGCAGCTCATACAGCACGACGCCGGTGGCCCAGACATCCGTTCGTGCATCCACGTCTTCCCCGCGCGCCTGCTCTGGAGAGAAGAAGAGGTACTTGCCCTTCACCACGCCTGGCGCCGTCTTGAAGCCCCGGATGAGCTGCGCCTTGGCGATGCCGAAGTCGACGATCTTGATCTGCCCTTCGTAGCCCAGCAGCACGTTGTCCGGAGAGATGTCGCGGTGGACGATGCCCAGCTGTCTGCCACTGCTGTCCGTGCGCGTGTGCGCGTAGTGCAAGCCCCGGCACATCTCCATCGCGATGAAGACCGCGATCGGAATGGGCAGCGCCCCCAGGTCGCTCTTCATCGCGCGCTTGAGGACGCGGTGGAGCGGCTGGCCGTCCACGAACTCCATGGCCAGGAAGTACTCACCGTCCACGCGGCCGAAGTCGAAGACCTGTGCGACGTTTCCATGGGACAGCGTGGCGGAGATGCGCGCCTCGCTGATGAACATGGAGATGAAGGCCTCGTCGTTGGCGTACTCCGGGAGGACCTTCTTGATGAGGACTGGCTTGGTGACGCCGGCATCCCCTACCAACTGGGCGCGCCACGTCTCCGCCATGCCGCCCCGGCCCAGCCAGGACACCAACTCATACCGCCCGAAGACGTCGCCCGCTTGCAGTGCCATGGGGCGGACATCCTAAGCCCAGATTCCAGGGATGGCCGAATAGAGGCTGTCTTTCTCCTGCCTGGCTGCCTGGGATGTCAGCGAGTGGAAACCACTGACTGCTCAATTCGCCGCGCCGGCCTTCGCCAGCATTTCAATGACGCGCGCCCGGCGGGGATGGTCCTCGGGTGCGAGCGCCAAGAACATCTCGTAGTGCTGCGTGCTCTCACGCGGATGGTTGAGCTTCGCGTGGACGTCGCCGAGCATGAGGTGACATTCCGGCACGCGCGGATTGTTCTTCGCGCAGTCATTGGCCACTTCCAGCGCCGCGTCGTAGTCCTTGCTCTGGAGCAGGCCGGAGACCTTCTGCTGGACCTCCTGCTGCTTCGTCTTCACGAGCGAGCTGACCTTCTGCGCCACCTCCTGCCGCTTGGAGTCGAGCATCCCGAAGACGCCCTTCTTGGGCGCGGGGGCACTCTCCTCAACGACGGGAGGCGGTTGCTGGACGGCGCTGGCCACGACGACGGTGGGCGGCGCGGGTTCCTCGACGACTGGCTCCGGATTCGCGGACTGGACCCGCTGGGTGGCGCGGACGGGCCTGGCGGAAATCTTCCGGGTGGAATGCGCGGGCCGCGTGGCTTCTGGCTCCGCGGGACTTTCAGCTGGAACCTCCGCCACGGCCTCCGGCTCCTTCACGGGGCTCGGCGCAGGCGGTGGTTCAGCCTCGACCTTCGGGGCGGGGGCTTCGACCGCGACCGCCTGCGGAACGGGCGCGGGCTGCGCGACGGGCTCTGGTGAACGCGAACCCACGAAGAGCCAGAGGCAGGCTCCCGCCACGGCCAGGCCTCCGGCCGCGCCTGCTCCGTAGATCACCTTGCGGGAACGACCCGTCGGAATCGTGGGCGCGTCGGACTGGGTCGTCTCGTCGGTGGGCGGCGGCTTCGCGACGGCGCGCACCATTCGCCGCGTTTGGACCTGCTGCGGCGGTGGGGCACCCAGGAGCTTCGCGAGCGCCGGCTCGCCCCACTTCTTCGCCTCGTCGAGGAAGGCCTCGGGCACGGACAGCTCGCGGCCCTCGTTCGTCAGGTCCGCACGGAACAGCAGCCGCAACAGGTTCGCGAGGCTCAACGAAGAGAAGCGCGGGTAGTGGGCATGGAGGAACTCCGCCAACGCATCCCCGAAGGCATGACTGGATTCGAAGCGCTGCTCCTGGTCCGGAGCCAACGCCTTCATCACCAGGTCGTTCAACTCCTTCGGCAGGCCCGGCCGGAGTGTCGTGGGTGCGGGGATCTGTCCGTGGGCGATCTTCATCATCACCGTCTGGGGCGGCCCCTCCACCGGAAGCTTCGCGCACAGCAATGAGTACAGCACGATGCCGGTGGCCCAGACGTCCGTGCGCGCATCCACCTCTTCTCCGCGCGCCTGTTCCGGAGAGAAGAAGAGGTACTTGCCCTTCACCACGCCGGGTTCCGTCTTGAAGCCCCGGAGCAGCTGCGCCTTCGCGATGCCGAAGTCGACGATCTTGACCTGACCCTCGTAGCTGACGAGCACGTTGTCCGGAGAGATGTCCCGGTGGACGATGCCCAGGGACTTCCCGCTGCCATCCGTGCGCGTGTGCGCATAGTGCAGCCCCCGGCACATCTCCATCGCGATGAAGATTGCGGCCGGAATGGGCAGTGCGCCCAGGCCTGCCTTCAGCGCGCGCTTGAGCACCTTGTCGAGCGGCCTACCGTCGACGAACTCCATGGCGAGGAAGTACTCGTCCGCCACCTGTCCGAAGTCGAAGACCTGCGCGACATTGCCATGGGACAGCGTGGCGGAGATGCGTGCCTCGCTGATGAACATGGAGATGAAGGCTTCGTCGTCCGCGTACTCCGGCAGGACCTTCTTGATGAGCACGGACTTGGTGACGCCCGCGGCCCCCATCAGCTGGGCGCGCCAGGTTTCCGCCATCCCGCCCCGGCCCAGCCAGGACACCAACTCATACCGCCCGAAAGTGTCGCCAGCCTGGAGTTCCATGGGGCGCGCATCCTAGTCGGAACGCGGAAAACGCCGAATGACGGCTCCCTGTCCGCCGGGCTCACGAGAGGCTCTCCCCGTCGGCGGCGCACCGCGCGAACCTGTCCGACAGTCGGACAGGTTTGGCGGACCGCGTCGGGCGGGAGGGGGACCGCGCGAAGGTCCGAGCATCAGGGGGCGGTCGCCCGCAGCTCGACGAGCTTCCGCAGGACGGACGGGCGCCGGGGATGGTCCGCGGGCGCTAACGCCAGGAAGCGCTCATAGCTTCGCGTGCTTTCCTGGACCTGGTTCATCTTCGCCAGGACGTCCCCCTGCAACAGGTGACACTCGGGCTCCCGGGGGAGCCGCGTCACGCATTGGCTGGCGGCGTCGAGCGCTTCCTTCAGGCGGCCTTGCGTCAGGTGCAGCAGGACGGCGCTTCGCGAGGACTCCAGGTCCGACTCGTTGGCGGGCGTCTGCTCCAGGGGCTTGCGCTGGGGCAGGGCCGACAGGCGCTCCGAGACCGCGCCCCGCCGCAGGTCGGTGGTGGGGGCGTTCTGCAGGAAGGCCCGGTAGTGGAGCGCGCTCTTGTCGAAGGCGCGGAGCCGTTCGTAGGTGAGGCCCGCGGCCAGCCGGCAGTCCGCGTTGTCTGGCACCGCGTCCACGCAGGTCTGCACCAGCTTCGCGGCCCGCGTCAGCTCCTTGCTGCTCTTGTTCAGGCGATACACGTCATCGACCAGCCTGGCCACCCGCGCCTCATTCCATCCATCGTCCGGAGGGGGCGGCGGTTTCACGGGAGGGACTTCCACCGTCTTCGTGCCCGCATCCGTTTCCAGGAGCTCCACCGGCGTCGGTGCTGGCGTCGGGGCAGGAGCCACCACCACGGGCGTCCTGTCCGGGCCCTCGCCCAGGGTGACTTCCGGTGCGCGCTGGAGCCATGCCCACCAGAGGCCTCCGCCCACCACGAGCAGCGCCGCGCCCCCCGCCGCGAACCCCACCCATGGCGAGCGGGCGCGAATGGGCGGCGACACCTCGGCCGTGGGCAG
>NZ_RAWE01000056.1 GCF_003611695.1 Corallococcus carmarthensis
CCGCAGGCGATGCCCCCCGCCCCACCGCCCGCGTGGCACCGCTCCCTGCGAGGCTGGGCGGTGCGCGGCGCGCCGGTGGTGGTGGCCGCGCTGGTGGCCACGTGGCTGGGCCTGGTCATGGGCGGCTCCAACACGTTCGCGGTGGAGCTCAGCTCCTCGCCCGCGGGCGCCACCATCCGCGTGGACGGCCGGACGCTGGCGGAGACGACGCCCACGCTCATCACCCAGCTGCCGTCGGACCGGGAGCACGTGCTGGAGGTGCTGCTGCCGGGCATGGTGCCCTTCAGCCAGCGCGTGCACGCGGAGCGCGGCACCACGCTGGCGGTCCACGCCCGGCTCGCGCCGAAGCACCCGCCCTCGGCGCGCGCCCCGCCCCGCGCGGGCCCGGACAACACGCCCGCCTTCTTCGCTCGCTACTCCTCGGGAGGCCCGTTCGCGCTCAGCGCGGTCGCGCATGCCCTGCGCGTGCCCCCGTCCCAGGCGGCGCGCATGCGGTTGGATCCGTCCCGCACCTACGGCCTGCGCGTGGAGGGCCGCGTGTCGGTGGGCGGTCCGCTGCCGGTGGCCCAGGCGGTCTACTTCCTGGAGGGCGGCACGGCCCTGGCCGCGCGCGACAGCTTCGGCCTGGTGGGCACGGACGAGGTGCTGGTGCGCGACGCCTCCGTCCTCTACGTGTTCCTCTGGGACGACCGGCCGGACGACAACCGCGGGGCGCTCCAGGTGCACGTGCGCGAACAGGCGAGCGGCGCCATCACCACCCTGCTCCTGGATGCGCGCCGGCACGCCATCTCGCTGTCCCCCCATGACGGCTTCACGCTCCGCGAGCTGGATCCGTCCACCACCTACCGCGTCGTCGTGCGCGCGGCGCAGGAACCGGCGCGCACGCGGGGCTTCGGCGGCGGTGAGGTGGGCGGCGTGCTCGCGCTGCACGGCGCGGGACTGTCCCCGGCCACGGCCCCGGGCACGCTGGAGGTGCTGGAGGTCAACCAGCCCACGGTGATGCGCGGCGCGAGCTGGCTGCGGCTCGCGTTCCCGGACGACGACGCGAACGACAACTCCGGCGGCCTCACGCTGGAGGTGACGCCGGTGGCGCCGCTGCACCAGTAGCGCGCGCGACGGGCCGCTACAGGGCGCCGCCAGCCTGTAGCCGAAAAATTGATCATCCGGGCGCCGCCCCTACCCTGGGCCGCCACGGAGGACGCTCATGAAGAAGCTGCTGGCGGTACTGGTTCTGGGGATCGCGGTGATGGCCACGGTGGGACTTTCCACTCGCGTGGACGCGCGGCCCGGAAGCACGGCGGACGAGGGACCGACCGATGCCCAGATCGACGCTGTCCTGGACGCGCAGGCTCACGAGATCATGGCCCGGCTGCTGGAAGCGCAGCGCAATGCCAACCGGATGACAATGCTTCCCCGGTAATCTCGTGGCATCCGGCGGGGCACGGTGCTACGACCGGGCGCTCGCTTCGGTGCTCATCCACCCGCCCACGAGGGGGCCATGCCAGAAGGGTCCGCTGCACTCCAGCTCCAGGTTGGAGACCGGGTCGTCTACCCCAACCAGGGGGTCTGTCGCGTCGCCGCCATCGATGTGAAGGAAGTGGCGGGGCAGAGCCTCACCTTCGTCACCATGCGCCGCGAGGAAGACGGCGCGGTCGTGATGGTGCCGCAGGGAAAAATCATCTCCATCGGAGTGCGCAAGGTCGCCAGTCCCGCGGACGTGGAGGAGATCTACGCGTTCCTCCGCTCGGACAGCGACAAGGCGGACCTCGACTGGAAGCAGCGCGCGCGCACCAACCTGGACCGCATGACCCAGGGTGGAATCCTGGGCCTGGCGGAGGTCGTCAAGGGCCTCCAGGTCCTGAGTGAGCTGCGTCCGCTGCCCACCAAGGAGCGCGAGCTCTACGACAACGCACGGCACCTGCTGGTGTCGGAGGTCGCCGCCGCGCTGGGCACCGCCGAGGCCAACGCCGAGGACTCCATCGACATCGTCCTCTTCCCGCCCGGGAAGGAGCGTCCCAAGCGCACCGCCGCGGAGTTCGCGCGGCCCGGTGGCGACGAGGACGACATGGACCTGGACGGCGACCTCATGGGTCTGGAGGGCGGAGAGCTGGACCTGCCCTCGGACGAGGAGCCGCCGGCCGAACCCGAGGAGGAGTCCTCCGAGGAAGGTGCCGAGGAGGAAGGCGGCGAGGAGGCGGCCGAGGACGCCCCCAAGAAGCGCGGCCGTCCGCCCAAGGCCAAGCCGGACGAAGGCGCCGAACCCGCCGCTCCCAAGAAGCGCGGCCGTCCGCCCAAGCCGAAGCCGGAGGTGGTGGCGGCGGAGGGTGCTGAACCCGCCGCTCCCAAGAAGCGCGGTCGTCCGCCCAAGGCCAAGCCGCCTGAAGGCGACACGCCCGCGGAGCCCGCCGCTCCGAAGAAGCGCGGCCGTCCGCCCAAGGCGAAGCCCGCCGAGGACGAGTGAACCGCAGGACTCCACGGCCCTCCCGGTTGCCCGCGTCGCGCGTGAGCGCGCGCCCGGCACCGCGAGGGCCTTCCCGCCGAGGTGACGCCCCGTGATTCGCGTCGTGACGCTGGACCCCTTCGACGACAAGCAGCTCGCCAAGTTCAACCGCACGCTCTACACGGCCTTCGGCGTGGGCAGCGAGCACAGCGGCTCCGCGGAAGTCCCCGCGGGCATGTCCGAGCCCCTGGACGCGGAGAAGCTGCTCGACGAGGTGAAGGGCATCCGGGCCTACAAGGACGACAAGGTGCTGCTGCTCACCTCGCGCAAGCTGAAGGACCGCGACCTGCCCAGCGGCAAGGCGCCCACGTCGGGCTTCGCGAGGTACGGCAAGGACCGGGCGGTGCTCACCATCGCGCCGTTCAAGGACCTGGAGACGGGCTACAAGGCCATCGCGCGCCACGCGCTGCACCAGCTGGGCACGCTCTGGGAGCTGCACCACTGCCTGGATCCGCGCTGCTCGATGTACCCGCCCTGGACGCCGTCCTTCAACCAGGGCGACCACATCTTCTGCACCTTCTGCCGCGAAAAGAGCGAGCAGAAGATCCGTCTTGCCAAGTCCTAAGGCCCTGCGCGCCCTGCCCCTGGTGGAACTGGGGGCCCTGCTGCTCGTCGCGCTCTCGTGCCTCGTCTTCCAGTTGAGGCTTCCGGGCCGGCTGCCCACGGACGCGGACGAGCGCGCCGTGGCGGACGTGCTGGCCCGCGACGCGCGCCCCGGGGACGCGGTGCTGCTCTTCCCCTGGTGGACCGAGCGCGCCCGCCTCTTCGTGCCTCCGTCGGTGCCCGTGTACGGGTGGCTGGACTCGGACGGCGCGGATTTGAGCGCGCACCCGCGCGTCTGGGTGCTGGGCCAGCCGGACCTGCCCCGCTCCGACGTGGGCGCGTTCGACGCGGCCTTCCTCCCCGGCCGCAAGGCGCTGGGCCCCGAAGCCCGCATGGGCCCGCTGTCGCTGCGCCTCTATGAGAACGGCCGCTACCGTCCCCGTCACTGGGTGGCGAGCGAGTCCGCGAGCACGGCGCGCGTGTACCTGGAGCAGCCGGACGGCTCGCGCCGGGACTGCCCCTTCGACGGCAAGGTGCACCGCTGCCCTGGCCCGCCACACCTGTACGTGGCGCCGGAGTGGCACGAGATCTTCTACGAACCCCGGCACTGCCTGTGGATGCACGCACCGGGAGGACCGCAGCGGCTGGTGGCGGAGTTCGCCAACGTGCCTTCCGGCATGGGCCTGCGGCTGGAAGGCGGCATCATCTTCGAGTTCGCGCACTCCAAGGACCCGCGCCTCTCCACCTCGTACCTGGGCGTGGATGACGCGGCGACGGGCGAGCGGCTGTTGAACGTGCCCATTCCTCCGGGCCGCGAGGGCGTGCAGAAGGCGGAGGTGGTGCTGCCGCCCGGACCGCCGCGCACGGTGAAGGTCTGGGTGCAGGCGGACAACGCGGAGTCGCGGCAGGTGTGCCTGGACGTGATGGCGCTGGAGCCCGCGGTGGGGGTGAAGCCATGACAGCGCCGGTGACACCCCAGCTGACGGGACGCCCCGCCACGCGCGAGGAGAAGCTCACGGCCCTGGCGCTGTGGGTGCTGGCGTTCGTGGCGCTGTGGAGCACGGAAGCGGCAGTGGGCTTCACGCGCGACGAGAGCGTCTACTTCGCCGCGGCGGAGGGCTATTCGCAGTGGTTCCGGCTGCTGTTGCACTCGCCGGCGCAGGCGTTCACGGACAGCGCCATCGTGCGTGCGTGGGACTACAACCACGAGCACCCGGTGCTGATGAAGACGCTGTTCGGATTGAGCCACCTGCTCTTCCACGACACGTTGGGCGTCATGCGCGACGCGACGGCGTTCCGGCTGCCCGCGTTCGCGATGGCGGCGCTGGTGCCCGCGCTGTGCTTCCTGCTGGGCAGCGCGCTGTACGGCCGCACCGCGGGGTGGTTCGCCGCCCTCTCCTTCCTGCTGGTCCCCCGCCAGTACTTCAACGCGGAGCTGGCGTGCTTCGACATGCCGGTGGCCGCGATGTGGCTGCTGGTCGTGTACTGCTTCTGGCGCGCGCTGGAGAGCACCCGCTGGGGCATCGCGTGCGGCGTGGCGTTCGGCCTGGCCATCGCCACGAAGCACAACGCCCTCTTCATGCCGTTCGTGCTGTCGCCGTTCGCGCTGTGGCGCGCGTGGCAGGCGAGCGAGGGCGCCCCGGAAGCCCGCGTGCGGCTGGCCCGCTTCGTGGGGCTGTTCGCGGCGGTGGCGGTGCTCTACGGCCTGCTGGTGGTGTTCCTGGGCGGGCCCGACGCGTTCCAGAAGAAGTTCCTGCTGCTCAGCCCGCACACGCTGTTCTTCGTGGGGCTCGCGGTGGGCAGCGTGGTGCTGCTGAGGGACTTGAAGCAGGTGAGCCTGCCGGTGACGCGCGCGCTGGTGCCGCTGGCGGCGATGGCGGTGCTGGGCCCCGTCCTCTTCTACCTGCACTGGCCCTACCTCTGGCACGCGCCGGTGGACCGCACCGCGTGGTACCTGGCCTTCCACGCGACGCACAACCACTACGCCTGGTTCTACCTGGGCACGCTGATGCGCGGGCCACCCTTCCCGCTCACCTACGTGGTGGTGAAGACGGCGCTGACGGTGCCCACCAGCCTCTTCGCGCCCATGGTAACGGGCTTCGTCGCGCTCGTGGGCCGGGCGCTGCTCAGCCTGGGCACGCGCACGCGTGAATGGGTGCGGATGCCCACGGCCTCAGAGGCGCTGGTGGGCGTCAACGCGGTGACGTCCATCCTGATCATCAGCCACCCGCAGGTGCCGCACTTCGGCGGCGTGAAGCACTGGTTCCCGTCCATGCCCTTCCTGGGCATCCTCGCGGGCGCGGCGGTGGCGCGCGGGTGCTTCGCGCTGTGGGAGGTGCTGAAGGCGCGGCGGCCCTCGGTGTCACCGCTGGCGGTGACGGTGCCGGTGTTCGCCCTGCTGCTCCTGCCCGCGCTGATGTATCTGGTGCGGGTGTTCCCGTACGGCACGGCCGCGTACTCGGAGCTGGCGGGTGGATTGCCGGGCGCGGCGACGCTGGGGATGCAGCGGCAGTTCTGGTCCAGCCACGTCACCGGCGTGCTGCCGTGGATCAACGCACACGCGAAGCCGGGCGCGCGCATCTACCTGCATGAGGTGAACGGCTTCTCGTTCCGCGACTACCAGCGCAACGGGATGCTGCGCGAGGACGTGCGGCCGGTGAACAGCCCGTTCGACGCGGACATCGTCGCGTACCAGTACCACCAGGAGTTCCGCGAGCACGAGTTCCTCACGTGGCAGGCCTTCGGCACGCGCACGCCCGTCACGGGGCTGTACCTGGACGAAACACCCCAGGTCATCGTCTACCAGCGCCCGGAGTAGTCCCGGGCGGTGATGACGCGACAAGCCATGTGCACGACCGTGCACTCGGCGGCCTCGCGGGCCTCCACGGAAAGCGGAGAGGACGGGAAGGCATGGGGCCGGAGTAGGATCCCGGTGTCGGCCATTCCACCTTCCCGGGGAGGAACACATGACGCGCTGGACGGGCTTGCTGACGGTGATGGTGTTGGGTGCGGGCATCGTGGGCTGCGACGACGCGAAGCCACCCGCCAAGGTGGCGCGGGCACAGGTGAAGCGGACCGGCCCCGCGACGATGGAGATCATCCCCGTCGAGGGACAGCTCCCCTACTGCATGCTCTTCACGATGTCGGAGAAGGGCGTCATCCGGCAGCTCACGCTCACGCGGGAGAACCGCTCCATCCGCTGCGACGCGAACCGCCCCGTCGCCAACACCAGCTTCCGCGTGCCCGTGCAGGAGGGGAAGGTGCGCGTCTACATCTTCTTCTCCGACGAGCGCGTGCCGGCGGGCTCCGTGGCGCAGCAGCTCTACGATTTGCGCGACCGCGAGCGCGTCACCGCCATGGACCTGCGGCTGCCGGGGCGCATCTTCGTGGAGACGCTGGAGTTCACCCCGGAGACGGGCGAGCCGGAAGCGACGGGCGGCATCGTCGGCGCGGGTGGAGTGGTGACGTCCGATGGCGGCACGGCTTCGGACGCGGGCCCCAGCCCCAGCACGCTGTCCGTGGAGCCCGCGGCCAACTGACCTCCAGACGCGAAGAAGCCCGAGGGTGGATCTCCGCCCCCGGGCCTCCGTGCTGCTTCAGGCTGTGACGCGGGCGCTGCCTAGTTCAGCCAGCGACCGTTGTAGCGATGGTCGCGCCGGGCCCACCGCTCGCGCTCCTGACGCTCGCGCTCCATGCGCGCCTGACGCTCGCGCTCCTGCCGCATGCGCTCCAGCCGGGCCTGACGCTCACGCTCCTGCCGTTCCCGCTCCATGCGCGCGTGACGCTCCCGATCCTGCCGCTCGCGCTCCAGCCGGGCCTGACGCTCACGCTCCTGACGCGCCCGCTCCTGCCGTTCCCGCTCCAGTCGCGCCTGACGCTCGCGCTCCTGACGCTCGCGCTCCATGCGAGCCTGGTCCTGGCGGCTCACGAAGGGGGTGGCGACGTGGTAGTCCGCCGCCATCACCGGGGAGCTCGCGATGAGCGCCACAGCCACCACCATCTTCTTGAGCATCGCCTTCATGACCTGCCTCCGTGAACCGCGTTGTGCTGCGTTCTGAACCTACTGACGGGGGAGGCCCGGCTTGATTCATCGCTCCAAAGGCACGGGGCCCCTCCCGTTTCCCTCGGAGGAGGCCCCGCTGAAACACTCTGAAATCGATCCGGAGTGAAGCCGCCTTTCAGTACGCCTCGCGAGCCATGGAGCGCGGGTGCTCCGCGAAGGAATGCCCGGAGCGCTTCTTCCCCCGGGACACGTCCACCGTGTTGCGCCGGGCTGGCTCGTGGTATCCGGCCATTCCCCATTCCGGGGAGGACCATGACGCGCTGGACGGGATTGCTGCTGGTGATGACGCTGGGTGCGGGCATCGCGAGCTGCGACGACGCGAAGCCGCCGCCCGCCAAGGTGACGCGGGCGATGGTGAAGCGGACGGGCCCCGCGACGATGGAGATCATCCCCGGCGAGGGGCAGCTGCCCTACTGCATGCTCTTCACGACGTCCGAGAAGGGCGTCATCCGGCAGCTCACGCTCACGCGGGAGAAACGCTCCATCCGGTGCAACGCGAACCGGCCCGTCGCCAACACCAGCTTCCGCGTGCCCGTGCAGGAGGGGAAGGTGCGCGTCTACGTCTTCTTCTCCGACGAACCCGTGCCGACGAACTGGGTGGCGCAACAACTCTACGAACTGCGCGACCGCGAGCGCATCACCTCCATGGACCTGCGGCTGCCAGGGCGCATCTTCGTGGAGACACTGGAGTTCACGCCGGAGACGGGCGAGCCGGAAGCGAAGGGCGGAGGGGTGACATCCGATGGCGGCACGGCTTCGGACGCGGGCCCCAGCACGCCGTCCGTGGAGCCCGCGGCCCACTGAGCTCCAGACGCGAAGAAGCCCGAGGGTGGATCTCCGCCCCCGGGCCTCCGTGCTGCTTCAAGCTGTAACGCTGGCACTGCCTAGTTCAGCCAGCCACCGTTGTTCACCGGGGCCCGGTCACGCCGCGCCAGCCGCTCGCGCTCCAGCCGGGCCTGACGCTCGCGCTCCATGCGCGCCTGCCGCTCACGCTCCTGCCGCTCGCGCTCCAGCTTCGCCAGCCGCTCGCGCTCCTGACGCTCCCGATCCTGCCGCTCGCGCTCCAGCCGGGCCTGACGCTCACGCTCCTGACGCGCCCGCTCCTGCCGTTCCCGCTCCAGCCGCGCCTGCCGCTCGCGCTCCTGACGCTCGCGCTCCATGCGAGCCTGGTCCTGGCGGCTCACGAAGGGGGTGGCGACGTGGTAGTCCGCCGCCATCACCGGGGAGCTCGCGATGAGCGCCACAGCCACCACCATCTTCTTGAGCATCGCCTTCATGACCTGCCTCCGTGAACCGCGTTGTGCTGCGTTCTGAACCTTCTGACGGAGGAGGCCCGGCTTGATTCATCGCTCCAAAGGCACGGGGCCCCTCCCGTTTCCCTCGGAAGAGGCCCCGCTGAAACACTCTGAAATCAAGCCGGAGTGAAGCCGCTTCTCAGTACGCCTCGCGGGCCATGGCGAGCAGCTCCGCCTCGGAGACGGCGCGCGGGTTGCCCTGGTGGGACGCGTCCAGGAAGGCCTTCTGCGCGATGTGCTCCAGGTCCTTCTCCTGCACGCCCGCCTCGCGCAGCCGCGCCGGGATGCCGACGGCCGCCGCCAGCTTGCGCACGCGGTCGATGGCGTTCGCCGCGAGCACCTCTTCACGCGCGTTGGACGTGTCCCCCAGCGCCGTGGCGATGCGCGCCAGCCGCGCCGTGCTCGCCGCGCGGTTGAACTCCATCACCACGGGCAACACGATGGCGTTCGCCAGGCCGTGCGGCACGTTGGAGATGGGCGTGAGCGCGTGGGCCAGCGCGTGGCTCGCGCCCAGGCCCTTCTGGAAGGCCATGGCACCCTCCATCGCGGCCACCATCATGTCCGTGCGCGCCGCCAGGTCGCGGCCCTCCTTCACCGCCGTCACCAGCGAGCGACCCACGCGCATCACACCGTCGATGGCCACCGCGTCCGCGAGCGGATGGAAGCCGTTGGCGACGTACGCCTCGATGCAGTGGGTGAGCGCGTCCATGCCCGTGGCCGCCGTGACGGACGGGGGCAGGCCCAGCGTCAGCTCCGGGTCGATGACCGCGGCCTTGGGCAGCAGGTACGGGCTGAAGATGACCGTCTTGCGGCCCGTGTCCGCCAGCGTCACCACGCCGGAGCGCCCCACCTCCGACCCCGTGCCCGCCGTCGTCGGAATGGCGATGAGCGGAGGCAGGTCGTCACGCACGTACTGGTCGCCGCCCTTCGCGTCGTCGTAGCGGCTGAGCGGCGGCTCGTGCGTGGTGAGCAGCTGCACCAGCTTGCCCGCGTCCAGCGCGCTGCCACCGCCCAGGGCGACGATGCCGTCCGCCTTGTGCGCGCGGTACGCCTCCAGGCCCGCGAACACGTCGCGCTCCGTGGGGTTGGGCTCCACGCGGTCGAACACCGCGCAGGCCATGCCCGCGGCCTTGAGCACGTCCGTGACGCGCGTGGCGAGGCCCGCCTTCACCACGCCCGCGTCCGTCACCAGCAGCGGACGCTTCATGTTCAACCGCGCCGCGTGCGCGGGCAGCTTCTGCAGCGCGCCCGCGCCAAACACGATGCGCGTGGGCCAGGACATCTCCGTGACGCGCGGCTCCGAGGGAATGTCGAAAGGTTTCATGGACGGTGCTCCTTCAGATGAGTTCCAGGTAGCGCTCCAGCTCCCAGGAGGTGACCGCCCGCTCGTACTGGCGCACCTCCCATTCGCGGGTGCGCACGAAATGGTCGACGAAGCCCTCGCCCAGGATTTCGCGGGCGCGCTCGCTGTTCTTCAGCAGTGCCACCGCGTCCTTCAGGTTGCGGGGCAGCGGCTTCGTGTTCTTCGCCTCGTAGGCGTTGGACAGCACGGGCGCGGGCGGCTCGATTTCGTTCTCGATGCCCCACAGGCCCGCGGCCAGGCTCACCGCCATGCCGATGTACGCGTTCATGTCCGCGCCCAGCTGGCGGTACTCGATGCGCATGGACTTGCCGCTGTCGCCGATGACGCGGATGGCGCAGGTGCGGTTCTCCAGGCCCCACGTCGCGGTGGTGGGCGCCCAGGTGTTCTCCACGCTGCGCTTGTAGCTGTTGATGGTGGGCCAGTAGAGCGCCGTCAGCTCCGGCATCAGCGCCACCTGCCCGCCGATGTAGTGCCGCATCAACTGGCTCATCCCGTGCTTCTCCGACGGGTCGTGGAAGAGGTTGTCCTCGCCCTTCAGGTTCCACAGCGACTGGTGCACGTGGCCGGAGCAGCCCGGCAGCTTCGGGTCCACCTTCGCCATGAAGCACGCGGACACGCCGTGCTTCGCGCAGATCTCCTTCACCACCGTCTTGAACAGCGCCGCGCGGTCCGCCGCCAGCTCCAGCGTGTCGTAGCGGATGGCGGCCTCGAAGACGCCCGGGCCCGTCTCCGTGTGGAAGCCCTCGATGTTGAGCCCGTACGCGTTGCAGCCGTCGATGAGCGCGTGCACCAGCGGCGCGTTCATGGACGTGCGCAGCCACGAGTAGCCGAACATGCCCGGCGTCAGCGGCGTGAGGTTCTTGAAGCCCTTCTCATGCAGGCTCTGCGGGCCCTCCTTGAAGAGGAAGAACTCGTACTCGGCGCCGAACTTGGGCAGGAAGCCCAGCTTGCGCGCGCGCTGGCCCATCTTCTGGAGCAGCTGGCGGGGGCTCGCCTCGAAGGGCGTGCCGTCCGGGTTCACGAAGTCCAACAGGAACGCCGCGGTGTCCGGCTCCCACGGGATGATGCGCGCGGTGGACAGGTCCACCTTCGCGGGCGTGTCCGGGTAGCCCGTGTGCCAGCCCGTCACCTGGGTGTTGTCCAGCAGCTCGTCGCCCAGGTCCCAGCCGAAGACGACGTCGCAGAAGCCCATGTTGCTCTTCGCGGCGCTCCAGAACTTCTCCAGCGAGATGTACTTGCCGCGCCAGACGCCATCCACGTCGATGGCGCCCACCTTCACCTTGCGCACGCCCTTCTCGTCCATCCACCGGCGCAGGGAGTCCATCTCCCCCTGCTGGCCGGGCACCGCGCGCGGCGTGCCCTCGCTGCGCTCCTTCGCGCGAGCCCGGCGGGCCATCGCTGGATGGGTGAGCACCTTGGCCTTGGGACGCGACGCCATCGGGACCTTCCTTTTCTTCGTCATGCGGCAGTGAAGCAGTGGAATGGAAAGCAGAGCGTGCGCGGCGGCTCAGGGGGACGGCAGCTTCGTCCACACGGCCTTCGTCTGGAGGTAGCCGTCCAGCGCGTGGTGGCCCAGGTCCTTGCCCCAGCCGGATTCCTTGTAGCCACCGAAGGGCGCCGCGTCGTCGAACTCGTTGAAGCAGTTGATCCACACCACGCCGCTCTTCACCTGCTTCGCCAGCGCGTGCGCCTTCGCGACGTCGCCCGTCCAGATGGACGCGGCCAGGCCGTACTGCGTGCTGTTCGCCATCGCGATGGCCTCCGCGTCGTCGCGGAAGCGCAGGCAGCTGAGCACCGGCCCGAAGATCTCCTCCTGGGCGATCTTCATGTCCGGCTTCACGTCGCCGAAGATGGTGGGCTTCACGAAGCAGCCCTTCGCCTTGAAGCCCTCCGTGTCGCGGCCACCGCCCGCGAGCAGCTTCGCGCCCTGCTGCTTGCCGCTCTCGATGTAGCCCAGCACCACGTCCATCTGCTTCTGGCTCACCAGCGCGCCCATCTCCGTGGACGCGTCCAGCGGGTCGCCCACCTTCAGCGTGCGCGCCTTCTCCGCCAGCTTCGCGACGAACGCCTCGTAGGCGGCCTCGTGCACCAGCACGCGGCTGCCCGCGTTGCACGTCTCACCCTTGTTGCCGAAGATGCCCCAGAAGCACGCCTCCACCGCGCGGTCGAAGTCCGCGTCCGGGAAGATGATCTGCGGGCTCTTGCCGCCCAGCTCCAGCGTCAGCTTCTTCAGGTTGCTCGCGGCGGACGCCTGCAACAGGCGGCGCGCGGTGCGGCCGGAGCCGGTGAAGGAAATCTTGTCCACGTCCGGGTGCCGCGCGATGGCCTCGCCCGCGGGGTCGCCCAGGCCGGTGACGACATTGATGACGCCGGGCGGGAAGCCCGCCTCCATCGCCAGCGCGCCCAGCTTCAGCGCGGTGAGCGGCGTGTACTCGGACGGCTTCACCACCACCGTGCAGCCGGAGGCCAGCGCGGGCCCCAGCTTCCAGCCCAGCATGCACGTGGGGTAGTTCCACGGCACGATGGCGCCCACCACGCCCACCGGCTCCTTGAGCGCGTAGGTGTGGAAGGGGCCGTCCACGGGCAGCACCTCGCCCACGATGGTGCTGGCCATGTCCGCGAAGTTCGCGAGCGTCGCGGCGCCCGGTGCCACGTCGCCCCGGATGGCGTCCTTGAAGGTCTTGCCGTTGTTCAGCGACTCGACGAGCGCGAACTCCTCGCGGCGCTCGTAGAGCAGGTCCGCCAGCTTGCGGATGAGCTTGCCGCGCTCACGGCCGGTCATCTTCCCCCACGGCCCGGATTCGAAGGCACGGCGCGCGGCCTTCACCGCGCGGTCCACGTCCGCGGCGGTGCCCGCGGGCACGTCCGCGATCTTCTGGCCGGTGGCGGGATTCACCACCGCGAAGGTGCCGCCTTCAATGGGGTCCACGTGCTGCCCGTCGATGAACAGCTTGAGCACAGGGAGCTTGGGAGTGAGCGAACGAGCGTCGGTCATGGCGAAGCCTCGGGTGAGCACGGCGCGCGAGCGGCCTGGAAGTGGCGGGCACCGGACACGGACGGCAGGACACGGTAGGAATGGGGGCATGACGCGGCAAGCTGCCCCCATGAAGAACGTCCTCCTGCTGAAAGCCGGTGACGCGGCGACGTCCGTCCAGCTCTCCGTGGGCGACTACGAGCGGTGGTTTCTGCAAACCATCGGACTGTCGGGTCAGCGCTTCGACATCCTTGCCGTGCACAAAGGCGCACCCCTGCCGAAGGACGCGAAGGGCTACGACGCGGTGATGATGACGGGCTCGCCCCTGTCGGTGACGCAGCGCGAGCCGTGGATGGAGAAGGCCGGCGCCTTCATGGTGGAGGCGGGCGAGCAGGGCATCCCCGTGCTCGGCGTGTGCTTTGGCCAACAGCTGCTCGCTGAAGCCTACGGCGGCAAGGTGGCGCGCAACCCCAACGGCCGCGAGACGGGCACCGTGGAGGTGACGCTCTCACCCGAGGGCCGCGCGGATCCGCTGTTCACCGGCCTGCCGGAGCGCTTCGCCGCGCAGGCGACGCACGAGGACATCGTCTCCCACCTGCCGCGAGGCGCCACGGTGCTCGCGGGCAACGCCAATACCGCGAACCAGGCGCTCGCGTTCCGCCCCAATGTGCGCGGCGTTCAGTTCCACCCGGAGATGCCCACGGACGCCATGCGCGCGGTCATCCTCGCCCGCGAGGACACGCTGGAGTCGCTCGCGCGTGAGAAGGGCGTCCCCGAGGGCGAGTACGTCCCCCGGCTCCTGTCCGGCATCACCCCGACGCCTTTCGCGCACCGGGTGCTGATGAACTTCCTCGAACATTTCACCTGACCGGACCTTCCGGATTCGCGCCGGCGTCCGCGTGAAAGCGGACAGACAGCGCGCGCTGATCCGGGCCGGACGGTGGCGTGCTCCCTAGCTTTGCCCCGTGTTCCAGTGGCGGCGGTCCATGCACCGCCCAGGAGGGGCGAGGGCTGGGGATGAATCCGTTCGTGATGCAGTACCGGAAGCTGAAGTGCCACCTGAAGTACCTGGCCAGCTACGTGGATCTGGATCCACGCGGCAACCAGGTCGTGCGCCGCACGGACTTCAAGCACTGCCAGAAGCCGGTGCTCCTGCTGCACGGCTTCTTCAGCACGCGCCGCGTCCTGGAGGTGCTGGAGCACCGCCTGCGCCGCGAGGGCTACTGCGTCTGGTCCATCCACCTGGGCGGCACGATGGACCGCTTCAACACGCACCGCATCGACGAGCTGGCGCAGAAGGTGCGCGGCAAGGTGGACCGGCTCTACGAGCGTCACCCGGGCATGGGGCCGCTCACCATCATCGGCCACTCCAAGGGCGGCCTCATCGGCACGTACTACGTGAAGCGCCTGGGCGGTGACACGCGCGTCAGGAGCCTCATCACGCTGGGCACGCCGCACCGGGGCACGCGCATGGCCTACCTGGGCTGCGCGACGCTGGGCTGGTTCAGCCGCAGCATGTGGCAGCTCACGCCGACGTCGCGCTTCATCAAGGACCTGAGCGTGGGCGCCTTCCCGCGCCACGTGCGGCTCACGTCCATCTACTCGCGCGACGACGTCATCGCGCGCTATCCCTCGTCCGTGCTGGACGTGGACGGCCAGCCCAACCTCTTCAACGTGGAGCTGTCCGGAGAGGTGCCCCACGGCGAGCTGCTCACGCGCCGGGCCGTGTGGGAGGTCATCCAGCGCGAGCTCGCCCTGGGCTATGCTGACAGCGCGGTGCCCGCGTCCGTCGCGGAGCTTCCGCCCCCTCCCCTTCCGGTGGCCCTGCCCGCCGCCGCCAGCCCCTGACACATGCCCTCGCGCTGGGACCACCTCTTCGACCTCAAGCCCGTCGCCCTCGTGGACCACCTGCTGGATGAGGTGGCGCGGCTGCTCGCCAAGGACCTGGAGTCCTGGCCCCCGCCCGTCCAGGACCTGGACCCGGCCACCCTGGGCGAGTTCGCCCCGCTGTTCCAGGAGGCCACCCGGCGCCCCGACCCGGCCGTCTACACGGAGGCCCTGCGGCTGGCGAAGTGGGACCTGGCGCGCGAGTTCGACGCCTTCGACGAATACGTCCGCAACAAGCGCTACCTGGAGCGGGGGCTCGTCGCCGAGGACCGCGTCCCCCTGCTCTTCCTCACCCGCTGGCTCACCGAACAGATGCTGGGCCTGGGAGAGGCCACCCAGGGCCGCATCAAGCGCCCCCTGATGCGCCAGTGCCTGGACCGGCTGGAGGCCCAACTGGCCGACCGGACCCGGCTGCCACAGGCCTGAAGCCCGGACGTGCCCCGGGCCGGCTGGCTGCCCCTGCCCCGGGAGGTGTTCTGGACCCTTGGGGGGCATAGGAGCCGGGCCCGCCGGAAGCTTTCTGCCGGGAGCTTGTCAGGAGGGAGCCTGCTGCCCTAAGCCCGAGTCCATGTCGCAGCCCGTGGAAGCCACCGCCCCCGACGAACGCCGCAAGCGCCTGCTCCTCCTCGCGGGGTTGTGGGTGGCCATCGCGGTGACGCTCTTCGCCCTGCGCTCGGTGGTGATGCCCTTCGCGGGCGCCGCGCTCATCGCGTACCTGGTGCAGCCGCTGGTGAAGCGCATCACGCGGCTGAAGGTGGCCGGCCGCTACGTCCCGCGCTGGGTGGCCATCCTGCTCATCTACGCGGGGTTCTTCCTCGCGGTGTACCTCTTCTTCGTCGCGCTGGTGCCGCAGCTCTACCGCGAGGTGGTGCGCATCAGCCGTGAGATGGCCGGCTTCGCCAGCGCGCTCACGCCGGAGCACGTGCAGACGCTCGCGCAGCGCGCGGAGACGTGGCTCAATGTGTACGGCATCCCCGTGGCCCTGTCGGACCGGGCCATGGAGGGCGCGGCGGGCTCCACGGGCGGCTTCAGCCTGGCGCTGGACCTGGAGCAGATGCTCACCGACGCGGTGGCGCGCGCGACGTCGCTCGCGAGGGAGAACCTGGCGGACATCGTCAACGTGTCGCGCCGCATCGTCACGGAGGTGCTGGCTGGCGTCTTCATGCTGTTCTTCATCCTGATGGTCGCCGCGTTCTTCTCCATCGACGCGCAGGCCATCCGCCGCTACTTCGGCACGCTCGTCCCCGCGGAGTTCCTGCCCGACGCGAAGACGCTGGTGGCGCGCATCGACAAGTCGCTGTCCGGCGTGGTGCGCGGCCAGTTCACCATCTGCCTGGTGAACGGCGGCCTCACGCTGGTGGGCCTGCTCCTGTTCGGCGTGAAGTTCGCCTTCCTGCTGGCCACCATCGCCACGCTCTTCAGCCTCATCCCCATCTTCGGCACCATCATCAGCTCGGTGCCCATCGTGCTCATCGCGATGGCGGACGGGTTCCAGAAGGGCGTGGCGCTCCTGCTGTGGATCATCGGCATCCACGCGCTGGAGGCGTACTTCCTCAACCCGAAGATCATGGGCGAGGCCGCGCGCATCCACCCCGTGGTGGTGGCCTTCTCGCTCATCGCGGGCGAGAAGCTCTTCGGCCTCTGGGGCGCCCTGTTCGCGGTGCCGGTGGCCTCCATCGCGGTGGCCTGCTTCGACTACGCGCGCCTCAAGGCGCAGCCTCCCCCGCTGGTCACCGCCGCCCCCCAGCAGGCGGTCGCCTCCACGGACGCGGCCCCCGCGGCCTGAGCCCCCTGCCGGGCCGTCCAGGAGCCGAAGCGTCCACCGGTTGAAACCGGAGGCTGCCTCCCACTTTCCCCCCTGGCCATCCCGGGGGTGAGTGGCTAATTCCACGCACTCCTCCGCATCTGAGGACGTGTGATGCCCCCCAGCCCCTCACCGGCCCCGGACTACCGGAGCCTGTTCGAAGCCTCACCCAACCCGTACCTGGTGCTGACGCCAGGGTTCGTCATCGTCGCGGTGACGGACTCGTACCTGCGCGCCACGGGGACGCGGCGCGAGGACATCCTGGGCCGCCATATCTTCGACGTCTTCCCGGACAACCCCCAGGAAGCGGGGGCCAGCGGGGTGACCAACCTGCGCGCGTCACTGGAGCGCGTGGTGAAGACGCGCGCTCCGGACGCGATGGCGGTCCAGAAGTACGACATCCCCAGCCCCAAGTCCGAAGGAGGGTTCGAGCTGCGCTACTGGAGCCCGCTGAACTCGCCCGTGTTCGGCGAGGACGGCGCGCTGCGCAACATCATCCACCGCGTGGAGGACGTCACCGACTTCATCCACCAGCGGCACCCGGACGACGAGCAGCACCGGCAGCACGCCGCGCTCCGGGTCCGCGCGGACGAGATGGAGGGCGAAATCTTCCGGCGCGCCCAGCAGATTCAAGAGGCCAACCAGCAGCTGCGCGTCGCGAACGAGCAACTGGGGGAGCTGGACCGGCTCAAGTCGGAGTTCTTCGCCAACGTCAGCCACGAGTTCCGCACGCCGCTGACGCTGATGCTGGGCCCCACGGAGGACCTGCTCGCCGGGCGCGCGGGCCCGCTGTCGGACGAGGTCCGCAAGGAGATGGAGCGGGTGCACCGCAACGCCGGGCGCCTGCTCAAGCTGGTGAACGCGCTGCTGGATTTGTCAAAGCTGGAGGCGGGCCCC
The DNA here is from genome assembly GCF_003611695.1 of Corallococcus carmarthensis. Lineage (GTDB taxonomy): Bacteria > Myxococcota > Myxococcia > Myxococcales > Myxococcaceae > Corallococcus > Corallococcus carmarthensis. The sequence continues at coordinate 17,327 of NZ_RAWE01000056.1, forward strand.
AAGGAGGAGCGCTTCGTGCCCGCGGACCTGCCCGCGCTGACGAAGGACGCGGCCGCCAGCTTCCGCTCCGCCATGGAGCGCGCGGGCTTGAAGCTCACGGTGGACTGTCCGCCTCTGTCCCAGCCCGTCTACGTGGCGCCGGACCTGTGGGAGCAGATCGTCCTCAACCTGGTGTCCAACGCGTTCAAGTTCACGCTCCAGGGCGGCGTCACGCTGCGCCTGCGCGAGCACGGGCAGCGGGTGACGCTGGAGGTGGAGGACACCGGTTCGGGCATCCCCGCGCACGAGCTGCCCCGCCTCTTCGAGCGCTTCCACCGCGTGCCAGGCTCACCGTCGCGCACCGTGGAAGGCAGCGGCATCGGGCTCGCGCTGGTGCAGGAGTTCGCGCGGCTGCACGGCGGCGCCGTGTCCGCGCGCAGCACGGAGGGCGAAGGCAGCGTCTTCAGCGTGGAGCTGCCCATGGGCCATGCGCACCTGCCGCCGGAGCGCATCCGCACCACGGCCCGGCCGCGCTCCGCGGCGCGCGAGGCCACGTCGGCCTACGTCGAGGAAGCCCTGCTGTGGAGCGCCAAGCCGAAGGACCGCACCCAGTCCTCGCACCAGCACCCGCCGGCCGCGGACGGCCAGGCCGTGAATCCCGCGCCCCGCGCGCGCATCCTGCTCGTGGACGACAACCGGGACATGCGCGACTACATCCAGCGCGTGCTCTCCACCGAGTACGAGGTGGAGGCGGTGACGGATGGCCTGAAGGGCCTGGAGTCCGCGCTGGCCCGGCCGCCGGACCTGGTGCTGTCCGACGTGATGATGCCGAAGCTGGACGGCATGGGCCTCTTGCGCGCCCTGCGTGCCGCGCCCAACACGTGCGAGCTGCCCATCCTGCTCCTGTCCGCGAAGGCCGGTGAGGAGGCCACGGTGCAGGGCCTGGCGTCCGGCGCGGACGACTACCTGGTGAAGCCCTTCTCCGCGGGCGAGCTGCTCGCGCGCATCGCGTCCAACCTGAAGCTCGCGAGGATGCGCGGGGAGATGGCCAACGAGCGCGCCCGCGCGGAAGGGCTGTCCGAAGCGCTGCGCGCCCGGGACGACTTCCTCTCCGTGGCGGCGCACGAGCTGCGCACGCCGCTGGCGGCCTTCCAGCTGCACCTGGAGCTGGTGGAGCGAGGCCTGGGCCGGGATGCACCGCCCAAGGCGCTGGAACGGTTGAAGCAGGCCCGGTCCTTCATCCGGCGGCTGGCGATGCTCGTGGACGTGCTGATGGACGTGTCGCAGATCACCAGCGGCCGGCTGAAGCTCACCCGCACGGACGTGGACCTGGGCGACCTGCTGGTGGAGGTGACTCGCTTCGCGGAGGAAGAGGCGCGCCGCGACGGCACGCCGCTCACCGTGGACGTGAAGGGCCCGGTGATGGGCGCGTTCGACCCGTCGCGCATCTCGCAGGTGGTGCACAACCTGGTCGCCAACGCGCTGAAGTTCGGCCGGGGCCGGCCGGTGGACGTGACCCTGCAACCGGACGGGGAAGTAGTGCGCCTGTCCGTGGTGGACCACGGCATCGGCATCAAGCCGGAGGACCGCGAGCGCATCTTCGAGCGCTTCGAGCGCGCCGTGTCCACGCACCACTACGGGGGCCTGGGCCTGGGGCTCTGGGTGTCGCGTCAGGTGGTGGAAGCGCACCAGGGCCGCATCGACGTGGAGGACACGCCGGGCGGCGGCACCACCTTCCGCGTGACGCTGCCGCTGAGGGAGCCGCCGGTGGACGTGGCCGCCTGACCCGCCAGCTGAACCTGGCCAGGTGACCGCGCCCGCGCGCGGTCAGCCGAGGCACCGCGCGCTACTGACAGGCGGCGGCGCAGCGCGCGTTGCGGCACGTCGGGATGCAGCGGCCGCAGTCCACGCTGTCGGGAGGACAGGTCCCGTCGCACCGCACGCCCGCGCAATTCGGCCCCTCGTCGCGGTGGGTGATGGCGGTGCCCTCACCGCAGCACGCGTTCGCCACGCAGTCCGAGTCCTCGTAGCAGACCTGGCTGGAGAGCACCGGAGGGGTGTCATCCAGCGGCAGGTCCTCCACCCCGATGTCGCACCCCGCCAGGAACCCCAGGGTGAGGCCCGCGACAGCGCGGGCAACGAAACGCAGGAGGTGGGTACGACGCATGGGTGGCTCCTTGGGCCGGAAGCGACTACCGGTTCATCGAGCCCAGGAACTCCGCGTTCGCCGCCGTCGGACGCATGTGCTTGAGCACGAACTCCATCGCGTCGATGGGGGTGAACGGGTGGAGCACCTGGCGCAACGCCGTAATGCGCACCAGGTCCGACTGAGACAAGAGGAGCTCCTCCTTGCGGGTGCCGGATTTGTTGATGTCGAGCGTTGGGAAGATGCGCTTCTCCATCAACTTCCGATCCAGGACGATTTCGGAGTTACCCGTGCCCTTGAACTCCTCGAAAATCACCTCGTCCATGCGGCTGCCGGTGTCGATGAGCGCCGTGCCGATGATGGTGAGGCTGCCGCCCTCTTCGATGTTGCGGGCCGCGCCGAAGAAGCGCTTGGGCTTGTGGAGCGCGTTGGCGTCCACGCCGCCGGACAGAATCTTGCCGGACGCCGGCACCACCGTGTTGTAGGCGCGCGCCAGACGGGTGATGGAGTCCAGCAGGATGCAGACGTCGTACTTCTGCTCGACCAGGCGCTTGGCCTTGTCGATGACCATCTCCGCCACCTGCACGTGGCGCGTGGCGGGCTCGTCGAAGGTGGAGGACACCACCTCGCCGCGCACGCTGCGCTCCATGTCCGTCACCTCCTCCGGGCGCTCGTCCACGAGCAGCACGATGAGGTAGACGTCCGGGTGGTTGCGGCTGATGGCGTGCGCGATGTTCTGCAGCAGCACCGTCTTGCCGGCCTTCGGAGGCGCCACGATGAGACAGCGCTGGCCCAGACCGATGGGACAGAACATGTCGATGATGCGCGTGGTCATCTCCGACGACTCGTGCTCCAGCTTGAGCTTGCGCGTCGGATAGAGCGGCGTGAGGTTGTCGAACAGGATGCGCTCACGCGCCGCGTCCGACATGGGGTCCGCGAAGTTGACCTTGTCCACCTTCTGGAGCGCGAAGAAGCGCTCGCCCTCGCGGGGCTGGCGGATGGGGCCCGTCACCGTGTCGCCGGGCCGCAGGTTGAAGCGGCGCACCTGCGACGGGGACACGTAGATGTCGTCCGGGGACGGCTGGTAGTCGCTGTCCGAGCTGCGCAGGAAGCCGAAGCCGTCGCTGAGCAGCTCCAGCACGCCTTCCGCGTGGACTTCGAAGCGCTTGTCCGCGATGCCACCCAGCAGCGCGAAGATGAGGTCCTGCTTCTTCAGACCCTGGTAGCCCTCGATGCCCGTGTCGTGGGCCATCTTCGCCAGGTCGACGATCTTCATCCGCTTCAGGTCATTGAGCTTGATGACCTGCATCGGGGTGCCGTCACGCTCGACCTCCGTGATGGCGGGGGACTCGGTGGACTCCTGCGGAGCGGCCGGAGCGGCCTCCTCGGCGGGCGCCTCCTCCGTGCCGCGCAGCTCCTGGAGCTCGTCGTCGCGCACCGGGCGGGAGATGGGCGTGAGCACCGGACGGGGCGCTTCCACGGCGACCTCGGGAGCCTCGGCCTCCTCGGCGGGAGCCTCCTCCCGACGGGCGGGCGCACGGCGCGAGCGGGGCGCGGGCTTCTCCGCCTCCTTCGCCGCGGCGCGCTTGCGACGGGGCTTCTCCTCCGCGGTGAACGAGGGCTGGACTACCTTCTCTCGGGGGGAACGGGCTTTGGCCATGACGGTCTGCAGACGGAAAAAGGGGGGAATCGCCCGAAGGCTCGGGCAGGCTGTACGCGGGACGGGGGTCCGTCCGCGCGGCGCTCGGAAGCACCTTCCAGGGGGGCAGCACCACCCAAGTCCTGGGAGCGGACCGGAGGGCGCGTGGGCCTGTGGTTGGGAAGAGACGGCGCCGGGGGAACCCCTGCGCCTGGAATCGCGCTGGAAACTATTGACCGCCTCCAGAGCTGTCAAGGCATCCTTGCCTGGCTCTGTCCCGTTTTTCAGGGGGTTGCACTGGAGGGCGGGTGTCCCACCAACAGGGAATCCGCTATGTAGCTGAAATTCGGGCCTAATGGGGCGATAGCATCGCCTCCTTGCCGTGCAACACGCGTCCCCGGGTTCTCCTTCCCGGCTGGGCAGGCAGGCGTGTCAGGTGGGGCCGGTAGAGTGGTGCTCCTCCAACGCGGGGCGTGCGCAACTGGCCGCGCCCTTGAATTGGGGTAAGGACACACCCCGTGGACACCTTCCCGAAAGCCGAAGCCCGCGCCCGAGCGCTCCGTCAGGAGCTGGCCCACCACAACCACCGCTACTACGTGCTGGACGCGCCGGAAATCAGTGACGCGCAGTACGACACGTTGATGCGGGAGCTCCAGGCGCTGGAGGAGCAGCACCCCCAGCTCGTCACGCCGGACTCGCCCACCCAGCGCGTGGGCGGGGCGGCGGTGGAGGACTTCGGGCAGGTGGTGCACACCGCGCAGATGCTGTCGCTGGCGAACATCTTCGATGACGCCGGGCTGACGGAGTTCGACGAGCGCATCCGCAAGCTGACGGGCCTCACGCAGGTGGGCTACGTGTGCGAGCCCAAGCTGGACGGCCTGGCCATCTCGCTGAGGTTCGAGGGCGGCCGCTTCATCCAGGGCGCCACGCGCGGCGACGGCACCACCGGCGAGGACGTCACGGCGAACCTGCGCACCATCAAGAGCCTGCCCCTGGAGCTGTTCCCCCAGGACGGCGTGAAGGTGCCCAAGCGGCTGGAGGTGCGCGGCGAGGTCTTCATCCGCAAGGAGGACTTCCGCAAGCTCAACGAGAAGCGCGAGGAGGAGGGCGAGTCGCTCTTCGCCAACCCGCGCAACGCCGCCGCGGGCAGCCTGCGCCAGCTGGACCCCAAGGAGACCGCCGCCCGGCCCCTGTCCGTCTACCTCTACGAATGCGTGCCCGGCGACGGCGTGCCCGCCTTCAAGACGCACACGGAGAAGCTGGAGTACCTGAAGACGCTGGGCCTGCCCATCAACCGCTACCAGGCCGCGGCAGGGGCCGACGGGGTGCGCCAGCGCTACGACGAGTCCATGAAGGGCCGCCACGCCCTGCCCTTCGAAGTGGACGGCATGGTGGTGAAGGTGGACGACGAGGACCTGCGCCGCCGCCTGGGCCAGGTGTCCAAGAGCCCGCGCTGGGCGGTGGCCTACAAGTTCCCGCCGGAGGAGGAGTCCACCACGGTGGAGGACATCGGCATCCAGGTGGGCCGCACGGGCGCGCTCACGCCGGTGGCCCACCTGAAGCCGGTGAAGGTGGGCGGCGTCACGGTGTCGCGCGCCACGCTGCACAACGAGGACGAGCTGCGCCGCAAGAACGTGCGCAAGGGCGACACCGTCTTCGTGCGCCGCGCGGGTGACGTGATTCCGGAGATCGTCTCCGTGGTGCTGTCCAAGCGCCCGGAGGACTCGCAGCCCTTCACCTTCCCCACCCACTGCCCGGTGTGCGGCGCGGTGGCGGCCAAGGACGAGGACGGCGCCATCATCCGCTGCACGGGCGCGTCCTGCCCCGCGCAGCTGGTGGAGAAGGTGCGCCACTTCGCCAGCCGCATCGCGATGGACATCGAAGGCCTGGGCGACAAGCTGGCCACGCAGCTGGTGACGTCCGGGCAGGTGAAGGCGTTCGCGGACGTGTACGCGCTCACCCGGGACTCGCTGCTCAAGCTGGAGCGCATGGGGGAGAAGAGCGCGGACAACCTCCTGGCCTCCATCGAGGGCAGCAAGAACACCACCCAGCGCCGCTTCCTGTATTCGCTGGGCATCCGCCACGTGGGCGACTCCACGGCGCGCGCGCTGGCGGAGGCCTTCCCGGACGTGAAGTCGCTCTTCACGGCCAGCCTGGAGGACATCAGCCGGGTGAAGGACGTGGGCCCGGTGATGGCGCAGGTCATCCACACCTTCTTCCAGGAGCCCCAGAACCAGGCCGCCATCCAGGCCCTCCTGGACGCGGGCGTGCAGCCGGCGCCCCCGGCGGTCGCCACGGGCGGCCCCTTCGTGGGCAAGACGGTGGTGCTCACCGGCACCATGGCGGGGCTGGCGCGCGAGCAGGCCAAGGAGGAAATCGAACGGCGCGGGGGTAAGGTCTCCGGAAGTGTCTCGCGCAAGACCGATTTCGTGGTCGCCGGCGAGGACGCGGGTACCAAGCTGAAGAAGGCGCAGGAACTCGGGGTAAGAATCCTGGATGAGCAGGCGTTCCTGAAGCTGCTAGAAGGGGACGCAAGAGCATGAGGCCAGAGGCATGAGCACGCAGCGCCGGGTGACCCTGCGCATCCAGGGCACGGTCCAGGGCGTCTCCTACCGGGAGAGCGCCCGCCATGAGGCGCTGCGCCTCGGTGTTTCGGGCTGGGTGCGCAACCGGAGCGACGGCTCCGTGGAGGCCACGGTGGAAGGCGAACCGGGCGCGCTGGACGACTTCATCCGCTGGTGTCACACGGGTCCCCGCATGGCGCGCGTCACGGACGTAGCGCGCACCGACGGCGGGGCCACTGGCGAGTTCCGCACCTTCACCGTGGAGCGCACATCATGACGCCCTACGCCCTGGCTTCCCTGCCGGCCATGCTGGGCATCCGGTCCGGCACCAAGGTTTCCGTCATCAACCCCCCGCGGGGCTTCGTGCAGAAGCTCAACCCGCTGCCGGACGGGGTGGAGTTCCTCGTCACCGCCCAGACGGGGCTGGACGTCATCCTCTTCTTCACCTCCGACGCCACGGAGCTGGTGCAGCGGCTGCCCGCGCTGTCGCGCGCCACCACCCTCAACGGCGGCATCTGGGTCTGCTGGCCCACCGGCGAGGGCGTGAAGACGCGCCTGTCCGAGGACTTCGTGCGCCAGGCGGCGCTCGACATTGGCCTCGTGGACAACAAGATCTGCATCATCGACGAGACCTGGACCGGCCTGCGGCTGGTGCGGCGTCCGCGCGGGAAGCTGGACAAGCCGGAAGGGCGCAAGCAGGCCCCCGCCCAGGCCTGAACGTCCGTTTCCGAGCGGCTGGACGCCCGGAGGGCGGGCCCGCCCTCCATCTGCCCGACAGTGGATGAACGGGCGCATCGGGCCTTTACACACCTGGAGGGGCGTGGAAAACTCTCCGTGTTTCTGGGTGGTTGTGTGACGCCCCGCGTTGGCGGGACATCAGGCCCAGGCAGGAATTTCGACGGGTTGCGCTTCCGGTTTCCTCCGGATGCCCCTGCTGCTCCGGGGCCCCCAGACGCCCCCCCAAGGTGGCCCACGAACGGGCACCGACCGGGTGTGGAAGAGGGGGCGGACGGCACGGGCGTGGTGGGAGCCTCGAGCGCGTGAAGAGAAGCAGCCCCCCCGGTACGGTGCCGGTCGCAATGCGGGGCGACATGAACTCGGAGGAGCAGGCGGCGATGTCCTCGGCCCCCACCCAGGTGATGCGTTCTCCCTCCGGGTCTTCCGGAAGGCGTCCACACGCCGGGGGGCCACCGGCCGCCTCCCCCATCGCAGCGTGCTCGGAGGTGTGGCGTCTCGCCGCCTCCCGTCCGGTGAGGTCCCCCCTACCGCGCGCGCTACCAGGATTCATCCATGAGCAGTGTGCTCGTCATCAACGCCGCGGGTCGGGAGACCCGGGTGGCGCTCGTCGAGGGCGGCCATATCGCGGAGTTCTACCTCGAGCGTAAGAAGGACAAGGGCGTCGTCGGAAACATCTACAAGGGTCGCGTCGTCCGGGTCCTCCCGGGCATGCAGGCGGCCTTTGTCGACATCGGGTTGGAGAAGGCCGCCTTCCTGTACGTCAGCGACGTCGTCTACGACCCGGACTTCGCCCGCGCGCAGTTCGAGCTGACCGAGGGCGAGCACGAAGACGCCCCGGAGGTCCCCACCGAGTCCGAGGCCGACGCCGTCGAGGCCGCCGCCTCCACGGTCCCGGACGCCACGCACGCCCTGCCCGCGGGCACGGAAGCCGCCCCGGCCCCCCAGGAGCCGGTGCTCGCTCACGACGGCGCGCTGGCCCTGGACGTCCAGGCCCAGGCCGCCCCCGCCCCCCAGGGTGAGTCCGCGGAAGCGTCGCCCGAGGCCGTGAAGCCGGCTCCGGAAGCCGCCCCGGTGGAGGCCCAGGCCTCCTCCGAGCATGCCGAGCCCGTGGCCGCCGTGGAGGCCCCGGCCGAGGGTGCCGCCCAGGAGGCGCAGGTCACGGTGTCCACCGCCGCCGTGGCGGTGCCGCTGACGGAGAACGGCTCGCCCACTGTGGAAGCCCCCGTGCTGGTGCAGGAGACGCCCGCGGAGAGCGTCACCGTCGCCACGCTCACCGAGTCCGGCGCTGCGTCCACGGCGGACGGCGCCGCCGAGCCGCCGCCGCACGCGGCCGCCCTGGGCGAAATCATCCCCTCCCCCGCCGAGTCCGCCCGTGCCGCCGAGGTCTCCGGCGAGCGCCGCACGCCGCGTGAGGCGCGCGAGGCCCGCGAGCCGCGCAACCGGGAGGGCCGCGAGAAGGACAAGGAGAAGGACAAGCGCCGCCCGGAGCAGCCGCGCCGCGAGAAGCGCGACGAGGAGAAGGAGAAGCCCAAGCAGCGCAAGACGGACAAGATCGAGGACCTGCTGAAGGTCGGCCAGGAGGTGGTGGTCCAGATTTCCAAGGACCCCATCGGCACGAAGGGCGCGCGGCTCACCTCGCACATCTCCATCCCCGGCCGTCACCTGGTGTTCATGCCCACGGTGGACCACGTGGGCATCAGCCGCCGCATCTCCAACGAGAAGGAGCGCCGGCGGCTGCGTGAAATCGTGGACCGGCTGCGGCCGCCCGGCACGGGCTTCATCGTGCGCACCGTGGCGGAGAACGTTCCCCAGGAGAAGCTGGAGAGCGACATCCGGTTCCTCATCGAGGTGTGGAACCAGGTGGTGCGCCGCAACGAGAAGCGCGGCGGACCGGGCCTGCTGCACCCGGACCTGGACCTCATCCTGCGCGCCACGCGCGACCTGTTCGCCCACGACGTGGAGAAGCTCGTCGTGGATGACGCGGAGGAGTACGAGCGCATCCAGGGCTTCGTCACCGCGCAGGACCCGGCGCTGCGCGACCGCGTGGTGCTGCACGAGACCGACGAGCCCGTGTTCGACGCCTACGGCATCGAGCAGGAGCTGCAGCGCGCCACCCAGCGCAAGGTGTGGCTGAAGAGCGGCGGCTACCTCATCATCGACCAGGCGGAGGCGCTCACCGCCATCGACGTCAACTCGGGCCGCTACGTCGGCAAGAAGAGCCTCGAGGAGACCATCACCAAGATCAACGTCGAGGCAGCCAAGGAGATCGTCTACCAGCTCCGGCTGCGCAACATCGGCGGCATCATCATCTGCGACTTCATCGACATGGAGAAGGCGCAGAACCGCGACAAGGTCTTCAAGTCGCTGCAGGAAGCGCTGGGCCGAGACAAGGCCAAGACGAACGTGCTGCGCATCTCCGAGCTGGGCCTGGTGGAGATGACGCGCAAGCGCGTGCGCGAGTCCATTGGCCGCGTGCTGCACGAGGACTGCCCGTACTGCGACGGCAAGGGCTTCGTGAAGACGGCGACCACGGTCGCGTACGAAATCTTCCGGGAGATCCGCCGCGAGGCGCCGGGCTACAAGGACTCCACGCTCGTCATCAACTGCAACGCGGAGGTCGCACGGCTGTTGCAGGGCGAGGAGCGCAACGAGCTGCGGCACCTGATGGACCGCTACAACAAGTCCATCCAGGTGAAGGCGCAGCAGAACTACCACCGCGAGCAGTACGACATCTACGGCCGGTCGGCCACGGGCCCCGAGCACAAGGTGGCCTCGTCGCCGGGCTCCGGTGACGGCGAGCTGGCGATGCAGCAGCGCCGTCCGGAGAGCAACTACGGCGGCCGGCAGGACCAGGGACGCCGCGGCGGAGGCCGGGACCGAGACCGAGAGCGGAGCGGCGGCGGTGAGAACCGGGGTGGCGCTGAGAACCGTGGCGCCGGTGAGCGCAGCGGGGGTTCCGGCGGAGGCGAGCGCGGCGGCGGTGACCGTCGCGAGGGCCGGCGTCCCGAGCGCGGCGAGCGCGGCGGCGAACGCAACCGGGGCGGTGACCGCGAGCGTCGCGGCGGTGAAGGCCGTGGCGGCGAGAACCGTGGGGGCGAACGCGGGGAACGGTCCGAGCGCGGCGAGCGCGGAGGCGGTTCTGGCGGGGGCAACAACGGTGGCGGCAACGGCACGCCTCCCGCGGCGTCCGGTGGCGGCTCGTCGGAGCCGTCCGGTGGGGGCAGCGAAGGCTGACCCCTCGAGCGGCGCCGGGCCCACTGAGTCCGGTCCGTGAGTGACAGCGAAGGCCCGGTGGGTGCACACCCCGCCGGGCCTTCTGCATTGAACGGCGTGTGACGTGCTGGGACACGGCCTCCCGCACGGTGACCAGCCAGGCAGACAAGGTCCGTGAATGTGCCGACAACGTCCGCTTCCGTGGGGTGGGCGGGCTGGTTCGCCGGGGCCGAGTTTGACTACGGTGGCGCTTCCACACCGGGGGTGTCGTCCACCCCTTGGCCCATTTGAATCGCCCGGGATGAATCGCTCGCCTCCGCGCCTTCGCACCCTGCTGGACTCCCGCGGCCTGGCCGCCTCCGGCTGGAAGCACGCCAGGGGGGAGCGGTGAGGATGGTCCGGAGGTGGTCCTGGCGCGTCCGGCGGCCCCTGGTCCGGGCGCGGGCCTGGGCGCACCAGGCAGCGGCCCGTGTGTGGGCGCCCATCGGGGCCACATCAGCGGGCCGCTTCGCGGCGGACATCTTCTTCGCGGGGCGCACCGTGGCGCGCGGCTTCATGGGCGAGAACCTGCGCCTGCGCGCCGCCGCGCTCACGTACATCAGCATGTTCTCGCTGGTGCCGCTGCTGACCGTGGGCATCGTGCTGCTGCGCACGCTCCACCAGGATCAATTCCAGCGGAAGCTGCGCTTCGTCATCTCCGAAGTGCTGGCACCGGGGGTCAGCGAGGAGTCCGCCGCCCTGCTCGACCGGTTCCTGCACCCGGGTGACTCCATCGCGGTGGGCAGCGTGGGCTTCCTCGCGGTGCTGCTGTCGGCGGGCTCGCTGCTGCGCCACATCGACGGCGCGGTGAACGAGCTGTGGGGCATCCGGCGCCAGCGCCCGTGGCTGACGCGCCTGTCCATCTACGCGGGGCTGCTGCTCCTGGGGCCCATCTTCCTGGCCATCTCCTTCTCGGGCACGGGCCGGGTCCGCGTGCTCCTGCAGACCTACGCGCCCTCCGCGCCGCTGTTCATCGCCGTGGGCACCACGCTCATCGCCATGGGCAGCCTGACGCTGCTGTACCTCTGGACGCCCTACGCCCACGTGCGCGTGCGCTCGGCGCTGGCGGGCGGCCTGGTGGCGGGCCTGGGATGGATGCTGGCGAAGCAGGTGTACGCCGAGTTCGCCGCGCGCAGCTTCCTCTACAACCCCCTCTACGCGTCGCTGGGCGCCCTGCCCCTGTTCCTCGCCTGGGTGTACGTCAGCTGGCTGGTGATGCTGTTCGGCGCCCGGCTGTCCTACGCGGTGGAGCACGTCTCCTTCCGAGGTTCGCTCTTCGCCTTTGGCAGCCACCCGCGCGCGCACGAGCTGGTGGGCGCACGCGTCGCCCAGGACGTCACCCTGTGCTGGGTGGATGGGCTCACCCCGCCCCTGCCGCGCGAGCTGGCCACGCGGCTGCGCGTGCCGGAGTCGCTGGTACACGAAGTGGTGGATCGGTTGGTGGAAGCCCGCCTGCTGGAGCGGGGGCGACGGGGTGGCCTGCGCCCGGCGAAGGACCCCGCGGAGCTCACGCTCGCCGACCTCACGCTCGCGGTGCACGGGGTGATGATCACCGGCGGCCCCGACACCTGGACGGGCCCCAAGGCCCCGGGCTTCGAACAGTTCGAACCCTTGTTCCAGGCGGCCGACTGTGCCGGGGTCGACCTGCTGCGCCGCACCCGGTGGCTGGACCTCGTGACGCCGCTGCGCCCGGGGCTGCTCGCCACGCCCGTCCCCGAGGCCCCCAAGGCAGCAGCCAGCGGCGGAAATCCGTAACGTTTTTAGAGGGTTGGGAGCCTACCCGGCTTGCAAGGAGGAGGTGTTCTGTTATGTATTCGGGACTCGACAACGGGCCAGAGAGCCCTGTCACCAAGGGGTCACGGGGTTTGCGGGAGCGTCCGATGCTCAAGTCCGATCTGATCAACATCCTCGTTGCCAAACGAGGCGTGACCCAGAAGCAGGCGGAGGCGACCATCGAGACGATTTTCGAGTCGATGAAGGACGCCCTCTGCCGCGGGGAGAACATCGAGATCCGCGGGCTTGGCGCCTTCCACGTGAAGAACTACCAGGGCTACCAGGGCCGCAACCCGAAGACGGGCCAGGTCATCCCGGTGAAGCCCAAGCGCGGCCTGCTCTTCCGCACCGGCAAGGAGCTGCGCGACCGGGTCAACCGCCCCGCGCCGCTGCAGGCCCAGTCGGACCTGCCGCCCTCCTCCGAGTTCAAGGGCAGCAGCGGCACCGGCACCCTCTAGGCCTCACCGCCCCACGGCGACCGGCGCCAGCCGGCCGATGGGGCGAATCTGCAGGTCTCCGTCCAGCTCACCGTAGGTGAGCACCGCCACGTCCGGGAACGGGCCCTCGCACAGCTTGCGCAACGGACGGCGGATGTCCGGAGCCGCGAGCAGCACCGCCCGGCCCCCGTTGGCGATCTGCCGCACCCCTTCCAGTATCTCCATGACGCGCTCAGGCTCCGGCGCGGGCCCCCGGGGACCGCTGGCGCGCAGCACCTCCTCCACTTCCGGATCCACGAGGTACGCGTACAGCGGGCCCGTGGGCGCGAACTGGTGGCTCAGGTAGCGGTGCAGGGCCTGGCGGCAGCGCTCGGCCAGGGCGGTCGCGTCCCCTTCGGTGGTGGGCGCCACGAGCGCCTCCAGGATGGCGCGCAGGTCGCGGATGCTCACCTGCTCCTGCACGAGCCGCCGCAGCACGTCCACCAGCAGCGGCAGCGGCACCTTCTGCAGCGCTTCCTTCACCAGCACGGGTGACTGGGCCTCCAGCCCTTCCAGCAGCCCCTGCACCTCCTGGAGCCCCAGCAGCGCGGCGGCGCGAAGGCGGAGCACGGACCGGAGGTGGTCCGCGATGAGCTCCGACGGCTTGCGCACCGGCACCTGGGCCAGCTCCAGCCGGGAACGGGCCCCCTGCCCCACGCGGCTGATGGGCCGCCCGCTGGCGGGCTCCACGGACGCCTCCGCCTGGACCTCCAGGAAGGCCAGCTCGCCGGGAGGAACGAGCGCGTACAGGGCACCGGGCTGCACCACGCCGCCCCCCGCGGGCACTTCGTCCAGGAGGATGCGGTACTCGCCCGGCCCCAGGTAGGCGGCGTGGGTCCGCACCCGGATGCCAGGGATGCGCACGCCCAGCTCGAAGAACAGCTCGTCGCGAACGGCGTTCAGCACCGTGTGCACGAAGGCGCCGCCGTCAGCCTCCGCGAGCGGCGTCAGCTGCGCGGACAGGTCCAGCGTGAGCGGCGTCACGCCGACCGGCGCCTTCGCACTCTCAGGAGGCTTGCCCGCGGCCCCAGCCGCCACGGCGGTCCCCGTGGAGGCCTCGTCCGTCGCCTGCGGCTTCTCCGGCGCCTGCCCCTTGCGCCGCAGCGCATGGCCGAGCCCTCCGAGGCCCGCCGCCAGGACGAGGAAGGTCAGGTGCGGCATGCCCGGCATCAAGGCCAGCGCGACGCACAGGCCGGCGACGGTGGCCAGCGTGCGGAAGTCGCCGAAGAACTGGGAGCCAATCTCCGTCCCAAGCGAGTCCTCTTCCTTCTCCGACGCCACCCGCGTGACGACGAGGCCCGCGGCCACCGCGATGCACAGCGAGGGCACCTGGGACACGAGCCCGTCACCGATGGCGATGAGGGCGAAGGTGGCGGCGGCCTCGGAGAAGGACTGGCCGTTCTGCAACACGCCGATGAGGGTGCCACCCAGCAGGTTCACCGCGACGATGACGAGGCCCGCGACGACGTCGCCCTTCACGAACTTCATCGCACCGTCCATGGCGCCGAACATCTGGGACTCGCGCTCCAGGTCGCGCCGTCTCCGCCGGGCCATCGCCTGGTCGATGGCGCCCGCGCGCAGGTCCGCGTCGATGGACATCTGCTTGCCCGGCATGGCGTCCAACGTGAAGCGGGCGGACACCTCCGCGACCCGCTCGGCGCCCTTGGTCACCACCAGCAGTTGGACCAGCGTGAGGATGGCGAACACCACCGCGCCCACCACGTAGTCGCCTCGCACCACGAACTCGCCGAAGGCCTGGATGACCTCGCCCGCATGGCCCTCGGAGAGCGCCAGCCGCGTGGACGACACGTTGAGCGACAGCCGGAACAGCGTGGTGAAGAGCAGCAACGTGGGGAACGACGTCACCCGCAGCGCGTCCTTCGCGTTCAGCGCCGCGACCAGCAGCGCCACCGCCGCGGCCAGATTCACCGCGAGCCCCACGTCGAGGAGCCACGCCGGCAGCGGGATGATGAGCGCCCCCAGCACCGCCGCCATCGCCACCGCGAGCACGACGTCCGAGGACTGGCGGGCCTTCAGCAAGACCTTCTTGAATGGGTGCATCACGTCTGTCTCCGTGGACGGTCGTCCGGCTCGCGCAGCTCCATCGCGGTCCGCAACACGACGGCCGCCGCCTGGTACAGCTCCTCGGGGATGGACTCTCCGACGTCGAAGTGGATGAGGCTGCGGGCCAGCGGCACGTCCCGGACCACGGGGATGCCCTGCCGGCGCGCCTCCTCCTTGAGCGCGAGCGCGTCCTGCTCACGGCCCTTGGCCACGAGGTAGGGCGCGTCGTATTCGCCCGCGTCGTAGCGGAGCGCGACCGCGATGTGCGTGGGGTTGACGATCACGGCGGTGGCCTTCTGCACTCCACGTGCCGGACCGCCCTGCGCCAGTTGTCGATGCAGCGCCCTCCGTTGACCCTTGTGGCGCGGGTCGCCCTCGCTCTCCTTGTGCTCCCGTTTGACCTCTTCGCGGGTCATCATCAGCTCGTGCCGGTGCCTGCGCCGGGCGAGCGCGTAGTCCACGGCGCCGCACCCCAGCACCACCCACGCGAGTCGCGTCACCAGCGCCGCCAGCCTGCCGACCAGGAACTCCAGTCCCCGGGTTCCATCGAGCCATGCGGCCCGCAGCGCATCGGGGCCGACCGCCTCCACCTCGTTCCAGACGATGAGGGCCAGCAGTGCCGCCACGAGCAGCGCCTTGCCCATCTCGACCAGCGGCCGGACGCTGCAGAGGCGTTTGAAGCCCGCCGCAGGGTTGATGCGCTCGAGCTTCGGCGCGGCATGGCGCGCGTCCAACTCAAATCCCACCGTAGCGACGGAGACGGCCAGCGAGGCCACGAAGGCCCCGCCCAGCGCGGGGCCACCCAGCCGGGCAGCGACCCAGGCACCCTCCTCCCATGCGCCCACGAGGGTCTGCTCCAGCATCAACCGCGCGGCCCAGTCCCTCAGCCGTGCGAAGCCCTCTGGCGCGAACGCGATGAAGCCCAACAGCCCCCCCAGCGTCGCCGCGCTGGAGGACAACATCCGGCTGCGAGGATGCTGGCCCTTGCGCCTCGCATCGCGCAGCCGCTTCGCGGTGGGCTGTTCCGTCTTCTCTCCGCTCATCGGGAGACCTCGCCCAGCAGGGCCAGCGCACCTTCCGTCGAAGCCACGCCCGCGAGCAGCCGCTCACACAACAGCCCCACGCCCAGCCACAGCAGCGCGCCGCCCCCGAGGATGCGCAGTGGAGCCCCCAGCTCCTGGAGGTTCACCTGTGACGCGGCCCGGGAGGCAATGCCCAGGAAGCAATCCACCGCGAGCGACGCGGCAGCCACCGGGGCTCCCACCGCGAGCCCCGTGGCCATGGCGCCGCCCACCATCACCACCACGTGCAGGGCCGAGGCCTCCGTGGGCACGAAGGCCCCCAGCCGAACCACTCCGAAGCCGCGCAGCAGGGCCGAGAGGACCACCGGGAACAGCGCCCCCGACACCACCCTCGCCACCAGCAGGTGGTACAGCGCATCCCCCGTGGCTGACTCGCGGCTCCCCGCCAGCGGCAGGCTTGCCTCCGCCGAGGTCCCCCGAAACAGGTCGATGAAGCGGCCTCCCATTCTCGCCGCGTCGAAGGGCAGCGCGGACACGAGCCCCACGGAGACACCGTAGGCCAGCTCACGCACCACGAGTGCCGCCATCACGACTGGCGTCTCCACCGTGCCGCTGAACTCCACCCCCGCTTCGACATGCAGGAAGAGCGACAGCGCCAGCACCAGGCCCAGTCGGACCGTCGTGGGCGCGGCCTGTCCCCCCAACAACGGACAGAGGAACGCGATGGGCACGAGCCGGGCCGCGCACAGCGCCACCGCGACGACGTGCGGTCCCAGTGAGAGGAGCTGTTCACCCAGCACGTCCGGGTTCACAGCGCCACGTCCGCGATGAGCATGAGGAGTTGCTGGGTGAAGCGAGTGAGCTGACCCGCGATCCACGGACCCGCGAGCACCAGGGACAGCACCGCCGCGCACAGCTTGGGCACCACCGACAGCGTGCTCTCCTGCAACTGCGTCGTTGCCTGGAAGAGGCTCATCAGGAAGCCGACCACCAGGCTCGCGCCAATGGGCGGCAGCGAGGCGACCACCATCAACAGCAGGGCTTCACGCCCCAGGGTGAGCAGGACGTCCTGGGTCATGGCGTCACCGGTAACCGAGGATGAGTCCCCGCGCGAGCAGGGCCCAGCCATCCACGGCCACGAAGAGGAGGATCTTGAAGGGCAGGCTCACCTGGCCTGGCGACAGCGTCTGCATGCCCAACGCGAGCAACACGTTGGCGATGACCATGTCGAGCACCAGGAAGGGCAGGAAGACGATGAAGCCAATCTGGAAGGCCTCCTTCAGCTCGGTGATGACGAAGGCCGGGATGACGACGAACAGGTCCGTCTCCTGCACCTGCTCCGACTCCTCCGGGGGACGCAGCTCGCGGGCCAGGTCCACGAAGCGGGCCCGCTCCTCCGGACTGCCGTGCTTCACAAGGAAGCCGCGCAGGGGCTCCGTCACCTGCTTCGCGGCGGAGAGGACCTGCGCTCCGGAGTGCACCTCGTCGTACGCCGCCTGTCCCGCGTCGTACATGCGCTCCATCACCGGCGCCATGATGTGCCCCGTCAGCACCACCGCGAGCCCGGTAAGCACCAGCGTCGGCGGTGCCTGCTGCGTGCCCATCGCCGAGCGGGCCAGGGAGAGCACCACGGCGATCTTCGAGAAGCTCGTCAGCATCAGCACCGCGAACGGCAGCAGCGACAGGAGCGCGAGCATCCCCATCATCGCCAGCGGACTGCCGGCATAGGAGGCCTGCGACAAGGACGGCTCCGCGGCGAACGCGGTCGCGGGCAGGAACACGCCGCATCCCAATCCGAGGGCCTTCATCCTCCACCCCGCTTCCGGGATGCGCCGCACGCGGCCGTAGCCTTGGTCTGGCGCGCGCGAGGGAAGAGCACCGTAGGCTCCAGTTCCAGGTCCATGCGAGGTTTCACAGTCGGCCTGGGCCTGGATCCAGACAGCACCACCATGGCGCGCGTCTCATGGATCTCCGCGAAGGTGTCGCCGTAGGCCACGAGGTAGCGCCGTCCATCCGCCTCCACGAGTGCGAGGCCGCAGCGCTGGGAAAGCCCCGTCCGGGAGACGATGCTCAGCGGCTCCAGCGCGGCTGCATCCGCGCTCCCGGCCGTACCTCCCTTGCGGAGCAACACCCAGCCCAGCCCCGCCAGCGCCATCGAGCCGATCAGCAGGCGCGAGGTGCCCACCAGAGACAGTCCCCCCAGTGGCGCGAGCGTCGCCAGCCCCACGAGCAGGGCCGACGCGAACAGCAGCCGGCCGCGTGGAGAGAACGAGGACAGCAACATGTTCACCGGTGCGCTCACGGCAGCAACGCCAGGATGCGGGCGCCCACTTCGCCTTCGATCTCCACCAACTCCGCACGCGCGACCACCCGGTCACCCACGCGCAGCAGCACGGGGCTGCTCGCATTCACGTGCAGGGGCAGCAACGTGCCCGGCTTCAGCGCCGCCAGCTCCGACAGGGGCAACAGCAACCGCGTCAGTTCAATCTCCACGTCCACCGGGAGCGGCGGCATCGCCTCGCTCCGCTTGTTCGTCGCCACCATGTCCGACTCCTGTCGGGCCGCGTGCGAGTGCACGCTCCCTGTCGAAAAACCGTCCGCGAGAAACTCGCCCCGGAGCGCGAAGCCCCGGGTGATCAGCTGTCCCTTCCCCTCGAGCCGGCCGTCCCGGAGACGCACGCCCTCGAAAAGCACGACGTCTCCCTCGGCCAGCGAATCCACGGCCGAGGCCTGCAACGGACTGCTCCCCACGAGGCAGCGCGCCGGGAGCGATGCCGCCAGCACCTGGGACGAGACCGCGCCTGCCAGCTCCACGGGCAGTTCCTGAAACGCGGTCTGCACGGCACGGGCGGGCAGGAGCACCCGTCCCCCCGCCGTCGTCCCCTCCACCGTCGCCGTCAGGGACACCGCCACGTAGGGCTGCCGTGCATCCACCCGCGTCAGCACGTCACCGCGCCGCATGGACACCGCGGACAGACGCGGTCCCAGCCTGCGCACCCATTCTCCGTGCCCACGGATCGCGGCCAGGGAGGAGAGCATCAGGTACACCAGCGTGGCCTCTTCCAGCCGCGTCAGCTCCGCCACGGGAGCCGGAGGCAGTCTCGTCCCCGCCAGCTTCGCCAGCGCCGCGAAGACCAGCGGCACCTCCAGCTCCACGATGGCGGTGCCGCCCACCGCTGACAGCTCCACCAGCGCGAACACCATGCCCACCGCCAGCTCGCGCTCCGGCTGGACCGCCGCGTCCACCAGGTGCCCCTCCACCTTGACCGCCGCGCCCACGTCCCGTGACAGCGCCGCGCCCACGTCGCGCAAGAGCTCCGCTCCCCAACGTCCCACCTGAGGCCGCCGCCCCAGCACCAGATGGGCGCGCGTGAGCCGGCGTGCCCCCGGACGGAATGGCCGCGTGGGCTTCTTCGCGGCACTGGTGGACCTGACTGGATTCGTCGTTTGCATCCGGAGCTCCAAGACGGCGATGGGACACACGTCCCCTGTGCACGGCCATGGCCAGCGGGCCGGCTCGTGGAATCAGGGTGTTGGCAGGGGGTGGAGGTCCGTCATCGGGATGCGGCGTTCCCGGTTCGGGATGGCCCTCCACCCATCAGGCCGCTCAGCGCAGGGCTTCGCGGATGCGCCGCTCCGCCACGGCGGTCAGGACCGGTGCGGCCTCTACCCGCGGCCCAGTGCCTTCCCACTGGGGAAACCGGCTGCGGTGGTACGGCGGAAGCCCGCTCAAGGCTTCCTGGCGCAGGGCTTCAGGAGCTGTCTCCAGGAAGAGAGCCAACCGGTTCGCGGCGTCCGCCCGCTCTCCGAACTCCACCGCCACCTTGGCCTGCCGTTGCGCGGAGGGCATGGCGGCGAAGCGCTCCAGATGCCGCAGCGCCCTTCCCGCTTCCGCATCCACCAGCCCGCCCAGCAGCTCCGCGGCACGCTCCCGCCCCAGGACGCAGACGACCAGCGCGATGCGCTCCAGGGGCAGGGACAAAGCGGGCAGCGTGACGTCCGCTACCGTAGGCCGTGGTGCTTCCTTCCGAGACGGCAGGAGCTTCCGGGCCATGCGCAGCGCCCGTCCCACGCGTGTGGCTTCCATGGCGTGCTCAGGCCAGCTTGCGCGTGGAGCCCGGTGTCACCACCGGCCGCGCGGGCGTGGGCGGGGCAGGCGGTGCCACGGGAGGCTGCTCCGCCAGGGCCCGGTAGTGCCTCCAGCGCAGCGTCGTCCAGACGAGCGCTCCAGACAGCCCCGTCACCAGCACGCCCAGCAGGGCGAGCACCACGCGCAGCCGCAGCGGGACGGGTCCTCCCTTCGGGAGCGGCGCCTCCACGTGCGTCGTCACCTCGTCCACCAGCAGTGACACCGCCTCGGGTGACAGCCCTTCCACGCCCCCCGCGATGAGCTCACGCAGCGTGTCCTCCGACTTGCGCACGCGCGCCGCGCCGCCGGGGGCCGTGCGCAGCATGGCCGAGGCCTTCGATGGCGTGGGTGCCTGCCCTGGCCTTGGGAGAGGTGGAACCACCAGGTGCACTCGCGCCAGCAGCACGCCGTCCACCGTCTGGAGCGTCTTCTCCAACTCGCGCTCCATCCCCCGGACCCGGCAGACCTGCTCCTCCAGCGGCGAGCGCACGAGCCCGCTTCCGCCAAACACGTCGCACCCCGTCTCCGCGGCGAGCCGGGGCAGGCCCAGCTCCGCCAGGATGCGCACCGCGTCCGAGGACTGCGCGTCCAGCACCTCGATGGCCCAGGTGGGCTTCTTGCCCGGCTCGGGCACCTTGCGCGCGTCGAGCCCCCGCTCGACAAGCACCGTCTGGAGTTCGTTGGCCTGACGCTCGTCGAGGCCGTGCTGGATGCGCTCCCGGCACGCGGTGGCGCCCAGGAGCAGGAGGAAACAGAGACAACGAAGGGGAGCGGAACGCATGGAACGAAGGACTCCTCACACCTGGGTCTGGAGGACCTGTTTGACGCCGCCGGTGGCCTTCTCGACGACCTTGCCGGCGAGATCGAGCTCCTGACTGGCGCGGTAGACGTGGGCCTGGAGCGCGAGCAGCTCCGAGGGACTGAACGTGCGGCCGGACTCGGCGAGCTTCAGGATGTGGTCCAGCCGCTGCTGCGCCTGCCCCACCCGGTCCAGCACCTCCACCGCCTGCTGACTTCGCGCCCCCTGGACCGAATCCACGCGGGCGCCCGGCTTCACCTCCGCGCAGCCCGCCTTCGCCCGCTCCACGCCGTCCGCCCGCGCCGTGCCAGCGGTGGCCTCGGTAGGTGTCCGCACCGGCTTCGGCGGCCCCTCCGTCGTCACCGGCACGGGGCGCGACGCGGGCGTGCGCACGCCGTCCAACACCTTGCCGAAGGTCTCCCTGCCAGACTCCACCGCGGGCGAAGCACCCGCGCCGCCTACGGCTCCCAACTTGTCGATGGCCATCGCGAGCGCGCCTCAGCGGATGTTGTTGATGGCGGCCTTCGCCGAGTCGTGGCGAACCTTCATGATGTTGGAGATGGCGTTGTGCTCGCGGCTCTCCTTCTGCATCTCGTTCTGGAGCGACAGGTAGGCCATGTTGAACTTCTGGCCGTCCGCGGCCATCAGCTTCTGCGCCTCCAGCAGGTCCCACGCATCCCCCTGCCCCGTCGCGCCTCCTGTGCCGGCTGTCGTCCCCGCCGTGCTCGCGCGCGCCGACATCGCGGAGGCACCGCCCGCCGCGGGCACCGACGACACCGCTTCGGCCGGCACGGCCGCGGACACCGTGCCGGCCAGCGTGGACACCACCGCGCTGGAGATGGCGCCCGACGGCAACATGCCGCCCACGAGCCCCGCGCCCGTGCGCACCACCTCGCGCGCCGCTCGCGCCAGCGTGGGGCCGAACTCCGTCTTCGGCGTCTGACGCGCGATGGAGGGGGCGATGCTCAACGACGGGATGCGACGGTCTTCCAAGGGGTGCCTCCGGTAGGGATTCGCCGGGGTTGCCTTCCACCGTCCATGCCAGGAGCCAACCCCTTGAAACAACAGGCGCGTACTCGGCCGCATCCGCGCCAGAGGTCTCCGATGCGCTGGTACCGGGTCCACGGCGCGGGACGGCGGGCGAAGACCCGAAAACTTGCCTCCGCGCCAACCTGCATCACAGTTGTCGCGTCCTGTCGCACTTGAAGGTGAGCACGCAGATGATGACCCCCTCCAACGGCCCCCGTCCGAACGAGCGCGAGCGCTACCACCCGCGCGTCGAAGCCCGGCTCCAGGTGAAGGTGCTCCTGTCGGGCCGCACCGTGACGGCGCAAGCGCGCGACATCTCCATGAACGGTCTGTTCCTCCAGGCCCACCCGGCGGATTCGCAGCGCGCGCTCACCATCGCCCTGCCGCTGCCTGGGGACCGGGAGCTCGTCACCATGTGCACCATCCGCCGCCGCGAAGTGGACGGCGTCGCGCTGGAGTTCGGCGAGCTGGACTGGGACGACCTCATCGCCCTGGCCCGCTTCCTCCACCCGCACCTGCCGTAGGGACTACCGGTGGAGCGTCAGTCCGCGGCCGAGCGGGCCGCGCGCAGCCGCTCCACCAGGTCCATCAGCTCCGCGCCCCGGAAGGGCTTGTGGATGTAGCCGTCCGCGCCCGCCTGCGTCGCGCTCTCCACGTCCGCCTTCTTCGCCTTCGCGGTGAGCATGTAGAGCGGCACCTTCGCCGTGACGGGGTCGCTCTTCAGGATGCGGCACACGGAGACGCCGTCCAGCTGCGGCAGCACCACGTCCATCAGGATGAGGTGGAAGGTCCGGTCGCGGGCCAGCTTCAGGCCCTCGATGCCGTTGGCCGCGCACACCACGTCCACCGCGCCGTCGCTCAACATGGAGCGCACCAGCTCGCGGATGACGGGCTCGTCCTCGACGAGCAGGATGTGGAAGGGTGCCTGGGCGTTGCCAGCCATGGTTCCTCGGGGCCCCTCGTAGGCCATTGCCCTGACGACGTCCAGCGAAGCGACGCCTCCCGGTAGCCCCTCTGTACGAAAGCGGTCCACCGCCGGATTTCCCACGGGCGGGGTCGCCCTGGCCCCGCCTAGATTTCGGCGACGCCGTCGCGCTCGGCCCAGCCCTCCAGGCCGTTGGGCAGTCGGATGCGCACGTACTTCCCCGTCTCCTCCAGGAGCTGCACCTTCAGGCCGGCGTGCACCTCGAAGAGGGAGCGCCCTTCCGAGCGAGGCAGCTCCCGCGCCACCAGCGTGGGGGACAGCACCACGGCCTCGTGCACGTTCTGGTGCACCCAGATGTGGGCCCCCAGGAGCAGCGCCGCTGGCACCGCCGCCGTGAGGCAGAGGCCCGCCACCACCGCCACCGCCGTGCGCCGCAGCGCGGGAAACACGCGCCGGAAGAGCAGCAGCGCGAAGCCCACGAGCCACGCGACGAAGAAGACCCAGGCCACCGCCGCGCCGTCCGTGGCCGCCGCCAGCCGGGGGAGGAAGGCTTCATCCGCCGCGGCGCCCACCACCTTGTCCACCTGCCGCGCCCGCGCCAGGGCCAGGTTGGCGTCCAGGTCCGCGACGCGTCCGCCCTGCTTCCGGGCCTGCTCCAGCGCCAGCACCGCGCGGCCCAGGTCGCCCCGGGCCAGGTGCGTGGTGCCCAGGTTGTAGAGCACGTCCGGCCCACCGAAGCCGTGGGCGATGAGCTTCTCGTAGTGGTCCTGCGCGGTGGCGTAGTCCTCGCGCCCGTACGCGTCGTTGGCCTGCTGGAAGACGGCCTCCGCTTCCTCGGCGGTGTAGTAGCCCTGCGTCGCCGTGTCGCTCATCCGGCCCAGCCTTCCATCACCGCCGCCGCGGTCGCCAGCACCTTGCGCCGCTCACCCGGTTCCACCCCGCCGCCGTAGCGGCCCAGGTCGCACGCCTCCAGCACGAAGAGCACGCGCGCGCTCCGCTCCGCGTCCACGCCCGCCGCCGCCAGCTTCTCCCCCAGCGCCTCGCGCGTGAGCCCGCCCACGGGGAAGCCGAGCTGCGCCTCCAGGAAGCCCACCATCGCCTTCTCCACCTCCACGTAGAAGGCACCCGCGTCGGAGCCCGCCTTGAGCTTCTCCGCCTCCGCCAGCCGCTTGCGCGCGGCCTTCGCCTGCTGACGTCCCCGCCCTGCCTCGGAGCGGGTGGCCAGCCGGCCGCGCATGCCGCCCACGAACGCCACGCCCGCCAGCAGGCCCAGCGGCGCCAGCACGCCCGCGATGAAGAAGGGCCGCATCCACACGGGCTGCGACGGCCCCACGAAGTGGGCCTGGGCGCGCACCGGGCGCAGCCCTCCAGTGGAGAGCACGTTCTTCTGCTCGTTGGCCGCGTCCGCCACCTGCGCGGGCGTCATCGCCGACGGCAGCGAGGACACCCCACCCGCCCCTGCCTCGACGGTGAGGGTGATGGGATCCGTGCGCGCCACCTCGTACTGGCGCCTCGACGGGTCGAAGTAGGGGAAGCGCAGCTCCGGCAACGTGAAGGTGCCCGTGCGCTGCGGCATCACCAGGTACTCCACCACGCGGCGTCCCTGGATGCGGTTGCGGTTGGGGGTGATCCGGTCCGTGGTGGTCGGCTCGTAGATCTTCAGCGCGGCCGGGCCCGTGAGCTTCGGCGGGGTGACGTTCTTCACGTTGCCCTGCCCCTCCAGGATGACCTTCACCGTGATGGGCTGCCCCAGCTCCACGCGCGTCTGCGACACGTCCAGCGACATGCGCCACGAACCCACGTTCGCGTTGGACATGTTCGGCGGCGCGCCGTTCGGCAGCGGCCGCACCTTCACCTTCAGCCCGTTGGAGACCCGGTGCACGCGGTGGCCCGCGAAGAGGAAGCCCGTGGTGATGTCCGCCTCCGCCGGGGTGATCAGCAGCGTGCCGGACTTCACCGGGAACAGCGCGCGGCGGCGAAGCAGGTAGGCGCGGTACGGGATGCCGTCCACGACCTTCTGCTCGCCCGTGAGCTGCGTGGGACTCTCCACCTCCTCCGTCCAGAAGCCCTCCAGCTTGGGCATCGTCACCGCGTCCACGCTGGACAGGTCCACGCGCGAGTAGATGTAGAGCGACAGCGTGGCCTGCTCGCCCACGTACAGGTCGTCCCGGTCCAGGCTCGCGCGCAGGAACAGGTCCGAGTCCCCGCGCGGAATCACCGGCTCGTCGTCGTTGAGGTCCGAGTCGTCGTCGCCGAACGGATCCGGCATGTTGCGGAAGTTGCGGAACGGATCCGGCAATGACGACGGCCGGCCGCCCTGCTGCGCCTGGGGCGCGTTGCCCACTCGGCCTTCGCGCGCGGTGAGCTGCACGGCGTCCGTGCGGTACGTGCGGCCTCCCGCGGTGAGCGTCGAGGGCGGAATCGTGAGCTTCCCCGCGCGCAGCGGGCGCATCAGCAGTTCGTGGCGGGTGATGTCCTGGATGACGGCGGGACCGCCGCCGGACAACGAGATGGAGCGCTGGCTGCCGCGCGACGAGGAGAGCACCTCGAAGTCGTTGGACTCGGGCAGGCGCACCTGGGCGTTGGACGGCGCGTCCACCACCACCACGGTGAGCTTGAAGGTGTCGTCGGTGCCCACCTCGGTGCGGTCCACCGTCTGGTAGAACTCGATCTCCGCCGCCCACGCCGGCGCCGTGGCCAGGAGGGCGAGCACGGCGAGCAGCGCCGTGCGCCCGCTACCAGTCCTTCTCATTGGGCTTCCTCTGCTTCTTCTTCTGCTGGAAACGCCAGAGCTGGAGATTCTTCTCGTTCTGCTTCATCGCATCCAGCAGGCGCTCGGCTTCCTGCCGGTCGACGTCGCCCGGCGAACTTCCACCATCGCGCGGGTTCGATTCCGTCTCCTCTTCGCCCTCGCTGCCGCCGTCCGCGCCGCCATCGCGAGAGTCGCCTTCGCCCTCGTCCTGGCCTCCGTCGGCCTTGCCGCCATCCGCGCCGCCGTCGCCCTTCTGGTTCGGATCCTGCTGCCCGCCATCCGAGCCGCCATCCGCGCCACCGTCGCCAGGCCCGGCATCGCCGCCGCCACCGTCCGCGCCGCCGTCCTGACCGCCATCTGGCGCACCGCCATCCGCGCCGCCGTCAGCGCCACCATCCGGACCGCCGTCCTGGCCGCCGTCCTGCGGGGTGCCGCCGTCGCCCTTCTGGCCGCCGTCCTCGCCCGCGTCCGGGCGTCCGCCGTCGTTGCCGCCGTCCTGGCCACCGTCGGTGCCACCATCCGGGCCGTTCTGGGGCGGCGGCAGGTCGCGCAGCACCACCTCGTAGTTGTGCCGGGCCTGCGGATCCGTGGGGTCCAGCGTGAGCGCCTTGCGGTAGGACTTGAGCGCCTCCGCGCGGTCGCCCGCCGTGGCCGCGAGGTTGCCCAGGTTGTACCAGCTCTTCTGCGCCAGGTCGGGCTGGCGCGAGGACTCCGCCACCTGCTTGAACGCCTCGCGCGCTTCCGCCGAGCGGCCCAGCTTCGCCAACGCATCCGCGCGGTTGAACTCCACCGTCGGATCATTTGGCCGTTCCTTCTTCGCGGCGTCGAAGTCGCGGAGCGCGTCCTCGTAGCGCCCCGCCGCGTAGGCGTCGCGCCCGCGCTGCACCAGCGGGTGGTCCTTCTCCAACGGTCCCACCGCCCACGCGGGCCCCGGCAGCGCCAGGAGTCCGGCCAGGCCCACCGCCATCGCGCGTGCCGCGCGCCGCCGCATCGAACGCGTGCTCATGCGGCCCTCCGGCGCGAAGGGATGAGCGACATGCCCAGCACCAGCAGCACCAGCCCGGGGATGGCGAACAACTGGAAGCGTTCGTCGTAACGGACCGTCACGCGGCTCTCCAGCTCGCTCTTCTGCAGCTGGTCGATGCGCTCCACCACCTGCCCCATCGCCACGCCGTTGGGCTGGTAGAAGAAGGCGCCGCCCGTGGCATCCGCGATGGCCGTGAGGCCCGCGCGATCCAGGCGCGTGATGACGGTGTCGCCGTTGGAGTCCTTCTTGTAGTCCACGAACTCGCCGCGCCGGTCGTAGACGGGAATGGGCTCACCGGAGTCCGAGCCCACGCCCACCGCGAGCACCTGCACGTGCGCGTCCTTGAGCGCATCCGTGGCCTCGCGCACCTCGCCCGTGAGGTCCTCGCCGTCCGACAGCAACACCACCACGCGCTCCTTGGAGCCCCGGTCCGCGTTGTCCAACACCTGCTTGGCCAGCTTCAGCGCCGCGCCCACGTTGGTGCC
The DNA here is from genome assembly GCF_003611695.1 of Corallococcus carmarthensis. Lineage (GTDB taxonomy): Bacteria > Myxococcota > Myxococcia > Myxococcales > Myxococcaceae > Corallococcus > Corallococcus carmarthensis. Next base: position 44,126 of record NZ_RAWE01000056.1, read on the forward strand.
GCCCTGGGGCATCACGTCCGGATCCACCGCGCGCAGGAACAGCTTCACCGCCGAGTAGTCCGACGTGAGTGGCGACTGCACGAACGCATCCCCCGCGAACACCACCAGGCCCGCGCGGTCACCCTTCAACTCATCCAGCAGCGTGTTGAGCTCCAGCCGCGCACGGTCCAGCCGGCTGGGCTGCACGTCGCGCGCGAGCATGGACTTGGACGCGTCCAGCGCCACCACCACGTCGATGCCCCGGCGCTTCGTCAGTTCGCTCTTCGTGCCGCACTGGGGCTGCGCGAGCGCGAGCCCGAACAGCATCAGCCCCAGCCCGTAGAGACCGCCCTGCACCGCCGGCCGCCACACGGACACACCGGGCGCGAGCGTCGCCACGTGGCGCTCCGCGATGAGCGCCGACAGCCGCGTCCTGCGGCCCAGCGCCTTGAGCAGCGCGAGCAGCCCCAGCAGCAGGCCCACCAGGAACAGGCCCAGGAACAGCGGCTGCGCCAGGCCCACCTGATAGCCCAGGAGCGTGAAGCGCCAGGCGTCCAGCGTGGGCATCATGGGAACACCCGCAGGAAGGTGGCGCGCAGCAGCAGCTCCAGCGCGGCCAGCCCGAAGGCCACCAGCAGGAACGGGTGGAAGTTCTCCTTGTACGTGGCGCTGGCACCGCCCTCCATCAGCTTCGAGCGCTCCAGCGCGTCCAGCACCTTCTGCAGGCCCCGCTTGAGGCCTTCCGGGTCCGTGGCGCGGTAGTACTCGCCGCCGGTGCGGTCCGCGATGTCCTGCATCAGCTCCGGGTTGATGGGGATCTCCGTCTCGCGCCACACGGTGTTGCCGAACAGGTCCGTGCCCTGCGGGAAGGGCACCTTGCCGCCCTTGCCCACGAGGATGGTGTAGATGGGGATGTGGAGCGACGCGGCCATGTTCGCCGCGTCCAGCGGGGAAATCTTGCCGGCGTTGTTGTCGCCGTCGGTGATCAGCACCACCACCCGGCTCTTCGCGTCGGAGTCACGCAGGCGGTTGAGCGACGTGGCGATGGCGTCGCCAATGGCCGTGCCGTCCTCCAGGACGCGGGTGCGCAGCTGCTTGAGCACTTCCTTCAGCACGCCGTAGTCCAGCGTCAGCGGAGACTGCGTGTACGCGGCGCCGGAGAACACCACCAGGCCCAGGCGGTCGTTCACGCGGCCGGTGATGAAGTCCGCGAGCACCTCCTTCGCCACGTTGAGGCGGTTCTGCGGACGGAAGTCGCCGGCCTCCATGGACGTGGACAGGTCCAGCGCCACCACGATGTCGATGCCCTCCACCGACAGGTCTCGCACGCGCGAGTCGCGCGACTGCGGCCGTGCGATGGCCACCACCGCGGCAATCACCGCCGCCGCGCGCAGGACGGGGAGCAGCGGCAGCAGGTACGTGCGAAAGCCCCGGCCGCCTTTCGCGAAGACGTGCGCGGCGGAGAAGCGCAGCGTGGCGCGGCGCTTGCGCGCCCAGAAGGCGAGCACGAGCAGCAGCGGCGCCAGCAGCAGGGCCCAGAGCGCCTCCGGGTTATTGAACGCGAGGTCCGGGGGCAGCATCGGGCTTGGGGGGAGCGGGAGGAACGTACGTTTTCGTGAGCAGGTCGTAGCCGAAGGCCAACGCCTGATTGCAGGACTCGGGGGACGCGTCGGCGCGGGCGTACTTCACCATGTCCGACTCGGAGACGAAGCGCATCAGCGCGTCCTCCGGCAGGCCCGGCGTGGGCAGCCTGCGCAGGGACGCCATCAGTTCGGACGACGTGCACTCCAGGGCCTCGAAGCCGTAGCGCTCGCCCAGGTAGCCGCGCACGATTTCGGAGAGGCGGAAATAGAAGTCCTTCACGTGGCCGCGGCCGGGCAGGTCCTCGCGCTTGAGCGCGTCCAGGGACTGGCGCACGCGCACGTCCAGGGGCAGCAGCGGGACGACCTTCTCGCGCTTCGGGCGGCGCTGCCACCAGCGCACCAACGCCCAGGCCGCGACGCCCACGGCCAGCGCCGCCACGAGCGCGTAGAGCAGCGTCCACGAGCGGATGGGCACTTCCTGCGGGGGCTGGTAGTCGAACAGCTCCGCGCCCTGCCCCTGCGCGTCCGGCGGCAGCGTGGAGGCCACCTCCACCGGCTTGCCCTTGAGCACGAACCGGCGGGGCCCTTCCGGCGTCGCCACGTCGAAGGTGAGGTCGGGCAGCTGCACGCTGCCCAGTTCGAACGCGGAGAAGCGCAGGCCGAACGTCGTGGTGGCGTCGTTCGCGTTGTCCTGGCGCTGGCGCGTCTGCTGGAGCAGCTCCACGGCGCTCTCACCCGTGGGCGCCACCAGTTCGTAGCGCTGGTCCTTCGGGTGCGTGAGCGTCACCTGGTAGGTGAACGGCTCGCCGATGTGCACCTCTTCCGGCTCCACTCGCGCGGACGCGCCCGTGGGCGTCACCGTCTCCAGGGCGACCGGGGCCTTGGGCGCGACAGGAGCCGAGGACGGGGCCTGGGCCCAGGCGGCCGGCGTGCTGACCAGGAGGACCGCCGCGAGGACGAGCGCGTGTCTCATGCCGCCATCCTCCGGGCCCGCGCGCGGAAGAAGTTCGCCAGCGCCTTGCCGTGGTCGTCTCCGGCGCGCAGCTCCACGTGGTCCAGCTCCAGCTTCTTGAACAGCTTGCGGCGCTCGTCGCGCTGGGCCTGCATGGCGCGCATGAACTTGCCGCGCACGGCGGTGGAGCTGGTGTCCACGACGAAGCGCTCGCCCGTCTCCGGATCCTCCATCTCCACCAGGCCATGGCTCGGGAAGCGCTGCTCCAGCGGATCCTCGATGACCACCGGCACCAGGTCGTGGCGGCGGCCCACCAGGCGCAACGGCTTCTCGTAGCCCGTCGCCATGAAGTCCGACACGAGGAACGTCACGGCCTTCCGCTTGGACACCTGCGACAGGTACGTGAGCCCCGCGGACAGGTCCGTGCCATGGCCCTTCGGCTTGAAGGTGAGGATGTCGCTCACGAGCCTCAGCACGTGCATGCGGCCCTTGCGCGGCGGGACGACCTTCTCCACCCGGTCCGAGAAGAGGATGAGCCCCACGCGGTCGTTGTTCGCGATGGCGCTGAAGGCAATCTGCGCGGCGACCTCCGCGGCGACCTCCGCCTTCGTGCGGTCCTTGGAGCCGAACTCGTTGGAGGCGGACACGTCCACCAGGAGCATCACCGTGAGCTCGCGCTCCTCGGTGAAGACCTTGATGTAGGCCTCGTTCATGCGCGCGGTGACGTTCCAGTCGATGAAGCGGATCTCGTCGCCGGGCTGGTACTGCCGCACCTCGGAGAAGGCCATGCCGCGGCCCTTGAACACCGAGTGGTACTGGCCGGCCAGCATGTCGGAGACCACCTTGCGGGTGCGGATCTCCAGCTTGCGGATGCGGCGGATGAGGTCCTTGGGCAGCACGGGCGCGCTCCTACCGGGGGCCTTTCATGGAGCTTCTCAGGGGACTTCCACGCGGTCGAAGACGCGCTGGATGATCTTCTCCTGGGTGAGTTCCTCGGCCTCCGCCTCGTAGGTCATCGCGATGCGGTGGCGGAGCACGTCGAAGGCGATGGCCTTCACGTCCTCCGGGGTGACGAAGCCGCGGTGGCGCAGGAACGCGTGAGCGCGGGCCGCCTGCGCAAGGGCGATGGTGGCGCGCGGCGAGGCCCCGAACTGGATGTAGTCCGCCAGGTCCTTGAGGCCGTAGCGCGCGGGCTCACGCGTGGCGAACACCACGTTGAGGATGTACTCCTTCACCTTCTCGTCCATGTAGATGGCGTGGACGAGCTCCCGCGCGCGCACCAGGTGCTCCAGCGTGATGACCCGCTGGGCCTTCGGAGACGAGCCCCCGGACATCCGGTCCATGATGACCTTCTCCTCATCACGGGTCGGGTAGCCCACCTTCACCTTGAGCATGAAGCGGTCCACCTGCGCTTCGGGGAGGGGGTAGGTGCCCTCCTGCTCGATGGGGTTCATCGTGGCCAGCACGAGGAAGGGCGAGGGCAGGCCGAAGGTCTGGTCGCCGATGGTGACCTGGCGCTCGGCCATGGCCTCCAGGAGGGCGGACTGGACCTTGGCGGGGGCGCGGTTGATTTCGTCCGCGAGGACGATGTTCGCGAAGATGGGCCCCTTGCGGACGGTGAACGCGGCCGTCTGCTGGTTGTAGATCATCGTGCCGACGAGGTCCGCCGGCAGCAGGTCGGGGGTGAACTGCACGCGCATGAAGGTGGCGCTGAGCGAGTCCGCCACGGTGCGCACGGTCAGCGTCTTGGCGAGTCCGGGCACGCCCTCCAGGAGGACGTGGCCGTTGCACAAGAGGCCGATGAGGATGCGTTCGAGCATGTACCGCTGCCCGACGATGACCTTGCCGGTCTCCTGGTTGAGGACCTCGACGAAGCTGCTTTCCTGCTGCACGCGTTCAGTGAGCGCGCGGATGTCGGTGTTCATGTCCCCTCTGTCGGCCTGGGCGGCGGGCAGCCTAGGGTTCCCGGGCGTCCGGCTCAACACCGCTGTAGGCGGGACATTCCGTCAAGCCGCCCGGTCCCGTAAAGGGTCATCTCCCATGT
>NZ_RAWE01000057.1 GCF_003611695.1 Corallococcus carmarthensis
CCCTCGCGCCGTGCGCCCCGACCCCGCCGGCATGGCCCGGGCGGTCCGCGACTTCCTCACCGCCGCGGGGCTCGACCTCCAGGACGTGAACCTGGTGGACACGCCGACGCGCGTGGCCGACGTGTGGGCCAACGGCTTCCTCGACGGCTACGGCCGCACGCCGGAGGAGGTGCTCGGGAAGACCTACCCCGCGCCCGCGGACTCTTCTGGAGAGCTGGTGGTGATCACGGACCTGCGCTTCCACTCCATGTGCCCGCACCACCTGCTGCCCTTCACCGGCCGCGCGCACGTGGCCTACGTGCCGGGTTCGCGCGTGGTGGGCTTCGGCCGCATCGGGGCGCTGGTGGACTGCTTCGCGCACCGGCTCATCCTCCAGGAGGACCTGGCCCGGCAGGTGGCGCGTTCGCTCGCCCGCGTGCTCGGCAGCCCCGCCACCGCCTGCATCCTGGAGGCGGAGCAGGCGTGTCTGCGGTTGAGGGCCGACCACCAGCGTGACGCCGTCACCCACGCGGAGGCCTACGAAGGGCGCCTGCGCCGTGACGGTCCGCTGCGCCGCGAACTGTGGGCCCGCCTGGGTGCGCGCACGGGGGCAGGGCGATGAACCCCGCCGCCCAGACCTTCGAACGGGTGGCGCCCGAGCGCGTGGCGAAGGTGCTGGAGGCCCTGACGGCCGTGCTGTCCGACGGCCAGGTGAAGCGCGACGCGGACACGCTCGACGCCTACGCGCGCGACGAGTCCGACAGCGGCGTGTACCGGCCCGACGCGGTCCTCCTTCCGGAGACGACCGCGCAGGTGTCCGCCATCTTCAAGGCCTGCCAGGCGCACGGCGTGCCCTTCACCCCCTGTGGCGCGCGCAGCGGCAAGAGCGGCGGCTCGCTGCCCCTGAAGGGCGGCATGGCGGTGAGCCTGGAGCTCATGAACCGCATCCGCTCCATCTCCAAGGAGGACCTCACCGCGGTGGTGGAGCCCGGCGTGGTGACGGGCGCCCTGATGAAGGCAGTGGAGGCGGAAGGCCTCTTCTATCCACCGGATCCGAACTCCTGGGAGTTCTGCACGCTGGGCGGCAACGTGGCGGAGAACGCCGGCGGCCCCCGCGCCTTGAAGTACGGCGTCACGCGCGACTACGTCATCGGCCTGGAGTGGGTGATGCCGGACGGCGAGGTGCTGCGCGTGGGCCGGCGCACCATCAAGGGCGTGGCCGGCTATGACCTGGTGGGGCTCTTCGTCGGCTCCGAGGGCACGCTCGGCGTGGCCACCGAAATCACGGTGCAGCTGATTCCACTGCCCCGCCAGGTGATGACCGCGCTGGTGGTGTTCCCCTCCGTGCTGGATGCGGCGCGGGGCGTCTCCGCGGTGCTCGCCGCCGGCATCCTGCCGCGCTGCCTGGAGCTCATCGACGAGGTCGCCGTCCAGGCCATCGTGCACCGGGGCAGCTTCCAGTTCCCCCCGGACGCGGGCGCCGCCCTCATCGCCGAGGTCGACGGCAACACCCCCGAAGGCGTGCTCGCGGAGCTCCAACTGTTGGGGGACATCTGCAACCAGCACAGGGCCACCCAGACCCTGGTGGCCCAGGACGAGTCCCAGCGCGAGAAGCTGTGGGCCGCGCGGCGCGTGATTTCGCCGGCCCTGCGCGCGCTCAAGCCAGCCAAGATTTCCGAGGACATCGTCGTACCCCGCTCGAAAATTCCCGAAATCATCGAGCGGCTGAAAAAGATGGGCGGCGAGCTGGGGCTCACCGTGGCCACCTATGGCCACGCGGGCGACGGCAACCTGCACGCCAACATCCTGTACGACGGCCCCGCCCAGCGCCCCCTCGTCGACGAGGCGCTGCGCCGCATGCTGGTGCTTACCGTGGAGTTGGGCGGCACCATCACCGGTGAGCACGGCGTGGGACATGCGAAGCGGGAATATCTGGCGCTGGAGCAGGCCCCCGCGCTGCTGGACCTGCAGCGCCGCCTGAAGGCCTTTTTTGATCCATCAGGCCTGCTCAACCCCGAGAAAATCTTCCCCGCTCCCAAGCGTTGAAGACTCCGTGGCCGGAAACGTAGGTGCTGTCCCACCCGTCGCGTCGCGCGCTTCCAGAGGCCCGGAAGGGCGACTGCGTGACGGGCTTTTGACAAGGGTAAGGGGCCGAAATGCCCTTCTTGGCAGGAATGAGAAACCCTTTCCGTCGTTGCGCGTCCTAGTCACAGGTGGACGCGGTTCGTCGGGGGATTCATCGCGTCCGGCAGTTTCGAACGGAAGGACGGGAAATCATGGCCAACTCGACGAAGTTCGCGGCAGAGGGCCTTTCGCATTACCTGCGTCACCTGGGCGGGCACCAGCAGCTCACGCGTGAACAGGAGTATGAACTGGCTCGCCAGGCCCGTAAGGGTGACGAGAGCGCCCGACAGACGCTCGCCAGCTCCAACCTCGCTTTCGTGGTCGCCGTGGCGAAGAAGTTCGCCAACCGCGGCGCCCGCCTGGACGACCTCATCCAGGAAGGCAACGTGGGCCTGATGAAGGCCATCGAGCACTTCGACCCGAAGAAGAACGTGCGCTTCGCCACCTATGCCGTGTGGTGGATCCGCGCCTACATCACCCGCTATCTGAAGGACAACCGCAGCCAGGTGCGCGGCGGTGAAGCGGAGCGCGGCAGCATGGTGGACTTCTCGCTGGACGCCACCATCGACGAAGAGGGCGAAACCACCTTCCTCGACCGCATCGAGGACGGCGGTCCCTCGCCGCAGGAGACCTTCCTCTCCCGGGAGCAGGACACCGAAATCCAGGAGGCCCTGGCCAAGGTGCGCAAGCGCATTGGCGACCTGGGCTGGGACATCCTCCAGGAGCGCCTCACGCAGGACAAGCCGCTGACGCTGGAGGAGCTGGGCCAGCGCTGGGGCGTGTCGCGCGAGCGCGTGCGCCAGGTGGAGCTCAAGACGAAGAACTTCCTGGAGCGCTACCTCATCGCGTTCAACGAGAACGAGGAGCACACCGCCACGGCCGACGCGGCCTGAAGCGGGGCAGGAACTGTTGCACCGGTGACGGGGCCTGGCGGGGTGTTCGCACCTTGCCTGCCCCGTCTTCTTTTTTGCCGCGCTGCGTCTGGCGCGTTCGGTTGATGGTCGGCAAGCGTGCGTGCTAAGGCATTTCGATGCGCTTGAAATTGCTTGCCCTTTGGGTGCTTTGGGCCATCCCGGCACACGCTGCGGATCCCGCGCTGCTCGACCAACTCGACGCGTTGTACGCGAAGCGCGGTGACGCGGAATCCGTCAAGGCGTTGGACACGGGGCTGTCGGATGCCCTGAAGGCCACGCCGGACGACTTCGACCTCGCGTGGCGCAAGGCCCGCCTCCTCCAGTGGCAGGCCGACGGCGCCACGGAGAAGAAGCTCAAGATGGTCCTGGGCAAGCAGACGTGGGAGGCCGGGGACAAGGCCTCCAAGCTCCAGCCCGCGCGCGTGGAGGGCTACTACTTCGCGGCGTGCGGCATCGGCTCGTACTCGCAGGCCGTGGGCATCATGAAGGCGTTGGGCGACGGGCTGGAGGGCAAGTTCAACGAGCGCCTGGACACCGCGCTGAAGATCGACCCCACGTACGAGTACGGCGGTCCCTGGCTGGTGAAGGGGCGTTATTTCTATGAGTTGCCCTGGCCCAAGCGCGACCTGGGCAAGTCCGCCGAGTACTACCAGAAGGCCATCACCAAGTTTCCGCAGTCGCTGCGCGCGCACTTCTACCTGGCCGAGACGCTGTTGAAGGACGGCAAGGCGAAGGAAGCGAGCGCGGCCATCGAGAAGGTCAAGCAGGGAAGCACCGCGTACAACCCCGCGGAGGGGCAACGCGTGCAGCAGTGGGCCAAGAAGGTGGATGCCGACATCCAGGAGGAGCTCAAGTGAGGGCAGAGAGTCAGGTCACGACGGCTCCCGCAGCGGGCGGGACGCAGGAGCAGAACCTCGTCCAGTTGCTCGTTCAGCGGGCCCAGAACGCTTCCAAGGTGGGAGTGACCCACAAGAAGGACGGGCGCTGGCAGGACGTCACGTACGCGCAGGTGCTGGAGGACGTGAAGGCGCAGGCGGCGGGCCTCATCGCCCAGGGTGTCCAGCCCGGGGACCGGGTGGCCATCTTCGCCAACACCAGCCTGCAGTGGATCATCGCGGACCTGGCCGTCAGCGCGGCCCAGGCCATCACGGTGCCCATCTATGGCTCCAACACGCCGGATGAGTGTCACTACATCCTGAACCACTCGGAGACGAAGCTGCTGCTCGTCGACTCCGATGAGAAGGACGCCAAGCAGGCGGGCCGCCTCACGCGCGTGCGCTCCAAGCTCGCGGACATCCCGTCGCTCCAGAAGATCGTCGTCTTCGAGGGCCCGGTCTCCGGCGACAAGGAGATGTCGCTCGCGGACATGGTCGCTTCCGGCAAGGGCCACCCGCAGGCCGCGGAGTCCGCGTTCGCCGAGCGCGTGGCGCAGGTGAAGTCGGACGACACCAACCTGCTCATCTACACCTCCGGCACCACCGGCGCCCCCAAGGGCGTCATCCTCACCCACGGCAACTGGGCCTATGAAGCGAAGGCCACCCAGGCCATGGGCATGATGAAGCCGGAAGACTCCGTCATGCTGTTCCTGCCCCTGGCGCACGTGTTCGCCCAGGTGGTGAAGGCCGCGTGGCTGTCCATGGGCTTCCGCCTCATCATCGCGGAGTCGGTGGACAAGCTGCTGGCGAACCTGGCGGAGACGCGCCCCACGGTGCTGCCGTCCGTGCCGCGCGTGTTCGAGAAGGTCTACAACAACGTCGTGGCCAACGGCTCCGCCGCCCCGGGCATGAAGGGCAAGCTGTTCAAGTGGGCCTTCGGCCTGTTCGACGAGTACTCCGAGGCCAAGGGTCAGGGCCGCGAGTACAGCTCGCTCCAGTTCTCCCTGGCGAAGAAGCTCGTGTTCTCCAAGGTGCGCAAGACGCTGGACGAGAAGCTGGGCGGCAACATGCGCATCTTCATCTCCGGCGGCGCGCCGCTGTCCCGGAAGATCGCCTACTTCTTCGACCTGCTCGACCTCAAGGTGCTGGAGGGCTACGGCCTCACGGAGACGAGCGCCCCGTGCAACGCCAACCGGGTGGAGAAGATCAAGATCGGCACCGTGGGCCCGCCGGTGCCGGGCACGGAGATCAAGATCGCCGCGGACGGTGAGATCCTGGTGCGTGGCCCCTGCGTGATGAAGGGCTACTACAAGAACGAGGAGGCCACCCGGGAGGTGCTGGATCCGGACGGCTGGTTCCACACCGGTGACATCGGCGAGGTGGACTCCGACAACTACCTGCGCATCACCGACCGCAAGAAGGACATCATCGTCACCGCGGGCGGCAAGAACGTGGCGCCTCAGAACATCGAGAACACGCTCAAGACCTTCCCGCTCATCAGCCAGGCCATGGTGTACGGCGACAAGCGGCCGTTCCTGGTCGCGCTGATCACCGTGTCCGAGGAGCCGGCGCGCAAGCTGCTGGAGGACAAGGGCATCGCGGTGGGCACCTACGCGCAGAACTCCCAGCGGCCGGAGATCAAGACGGCCGTCGAGGAGATCATCAAGAAGGTGAACGCGGAGATCCCCCCGTACTCCAGCATCAAGAAGATCGCCGTCATGGACGCGGACTTCACGCAGGAGTCCGGTGAGCTCACGCCCACCCTCAAGGTGAAGCGCAAGGTCGCCAGCCAGAAGTACATCAAGACCATCGACGCCATGTACGAAGGCGCGAAGGTGATGGACTGACGCACCCTGGCCGCTGCTCCCCGTGACCCGAGGTCGCGGGGGGCAGGGGGCCCCAAAAGCCCGACGCCCGTCCGCAGCCGCTTCGGAGCGGTCACGGTACGGGCGTCACGGGTGAACGTCGCTGGATGGTTTTTTCCGCCGGGGCGGGGCCTTCCCGGGCCCACCCGGACGGAATCAGGCGTGGTGGCTGGGCGACTTCGCGGCGACGTCCTTGTCCACGGTGGTGGACGCGGACAGGGTGCCGGTCTTCTTGTCGCTGGCGTCGTCCTTCTCCTCGTCGCTGGAGAAGCCGCGCTTGAAGTTGCGGAGCGCGCTGCCCAGGGACGAACCGAGCTGCGGCAACCGCGAGCCGCCGAACAGCAGCAGCAGCGCCGCGAAAATCAGAAGAATCTCAGGAAGTTTCAAACCCATGGCTTCGCTCCTCGCGAAATGCGCGGGGGAGCATACCGGTGGGAAGTGGGTCGCGCTAGCAACTCTGGCGGCCCGGACTCACGCCTGCCAGCCCGCTGGATGCCCGAGTTCTCTTGTTTCTGATGCCGCCAATGACACCGGCAGCGTGAGGAACAGGGTGGTACCGCCCGCGTCCGCCTGGGCACCCACCTGGCCACCGTGGGCTTCCACCTCCTGGCGGGCCAGGAAGACGCGCAGCGGATCCTCCAGCTTGCGCTCGCGGAAGGCGCGCTCCTCGCACTGGAAGACGGCGCTGATGTCCTCTTCCGGAACGGCGGCGCCGTCCCGGCGCACCTCCACCCTCACCTCGTGCCCCACTCGCGCGGCTCGCACGTGGAGTGACTCGCCCGGCTGCGCGCGTCCCAGCAGGTGATGCACGAAGGACTCCACGGCGTGCTGGATGCGGCCCGCGTCCACCTCCACGTTGGGCAGCTCCGGCAGGTCGTCCAGCGCCAGCGCCACGTTGGCGGCGGACGCGGCGGCCCGCGTGCGCTCCACCGCGGCGTCCAGGATGGGCAGCAGTTGCTGCCGCTCGCGCTCACACGCCAGCGCGCCCAGGTCCGCGCGGCTGGAGTCGAAGAAGTCCTGGGCGAAGGAGAGCGCCCGGTCCGCGTTGCGCAGGATGGTCTCCAGCCCGCGCTGCGCCTTGGGCTCCAGCGGGATGCGCCCGTTGAGCAACAGCGCCGCGTACGAGCGGATGTTGGCCAGCGACCCGCGCAGGTCGTGCGACGCGAGCGACAGGTAGCGCACGCGGTCCGCCACGCGCTCCCCCGTGGGTGAAGCCTGGGACACCGGGGACGCGGCCTGGCTCGCGCTCCAGGGCACCGGCAGCGCCCACACCAGCCGCCCGCCGTCCTCCAGCGGCTCCTCGCCCACCAGCAGGGTGCGGTCCTCGCGCTCCCACAGGTTCCGGGCGCCATCCCTCCGGAGGAAGCCCGCGGCGGCCATCAGCCCGTCGATGCCCGTCGCGCCCGGCATGGGAGGCAGGGCCTCCAGCCCCAGGTAGTCCAGGAGCAGGGGACCGAGCAGGCGTGGCGTCCCCTGCCGGGGCAGCAGCGCGAGCCCCGGCGCCGCCTCGTTGCTCCCAGATGTCTCCCCCATCCACGTCACGCGGACCTCCCCTGCCCGGGCCTCGAATCAACGGAAGGGTGGGCAGTGACTGTCGGTTTTGCAACGGGCTCCCTCTCTGGGCGAAGGGCCCTTGATTTCTTGCGCCAGGGGGGCCAGTGATCGTGGATGATCGATTCCCGGTAGCGGCATCGAGGAGACACCTCTGACCTCGCTCAACGCACAGCACACTGGTGCACCCGTGGTTCTTGTCGTGGACGATGATCCCGACATCCTGGAGGCCCTGTCGGAGATCCTCGAGGCCGAGGGCTTCGAGATCCGCCGGGCCCGCAACGGCAAGGAGGCCCTGGAGCGCCTGGATCCGGACCCTCCCGACCTCATCCTGTTGGACCTGATGATGCCGGTGATGGATGGCTGGGAGTTCGCCCAGCGCATGCGCCAGAAGCCGCCGGCCGTCGCGGGCATCCCGCTCATCGTCCTCAGCGCGGACCGCAACGTCGGCAGCAAGGCGAAGGACATTGGCGCGGTGGGCCATCTGGCCAAGCCCTTCGAGCTGAACGACCTCTTGTCGATGGTGCGACAGTCCCTCAGCCCCCCGGTGGACACGTCCCGCGTCTGAGCACGCCGCATGGGCCGTGCTTGACCCGGCGGTGGGGCGCCATTACGGTCCGCGCAGGCTTGATTCACCAATCAACGCTGATCATTCATAAGGAGCGAGTCATGGCGACCGCGAAGGACATCATCGAGACGCAGATTCCCGCAGTTCTGGCGGCCAAGCCGGAACTGGCGAAGGAGCTCAACGCCATCATCCACTTCGACGTCTCTGGCGACGGCGGTGGCAAGTGGACGCTGGACACCACCAAGTCCGAGGGCTGGGTGTCCGAAGGGCTCAGCGGCGCGTCGAAGATGACGGTCACCGTCAGCAACGACGACTTCGTGAAGATCCGCGAAGGCAAGCTGAACGCGCAGATGGCCGCCATGCAGGGCAAGCTCAAGTTCAAGCCGATGGACATGGGCCTCGCCATGAAGCTGGCGAAGCTGCTGAGCTAAGCCTCCCCGTATCGTGTCGTACCGACGGCGCGTCACCCTTCGCGGGGGCGCGCCGTCTGCATGTCTCCACTTCCCCCTGGAGCCCCCTCCATGCCTGAGCCGTCTGCCCCCCTCGCGGGCCTGCGGGTGTTGGACCTGTCACGTCTATTGCCCGGCCCCTACGCGACGCTCGTGCTGGCGGACCTGGGCGCCACCGTCGACACCGTGGAGGACCCGGACGTGGGGGACGCCACCCGTCACATGCCGCCGCACCGCGACGGGGAGGGGGCGCTCTACTACGGGCTGCACCGCAACAAGCGCTCGCTCGCGCTGAACCTCAAGACGCCGGAGGGCCGCGACGCGCTCCTGCGCCTCGTGCCGCACTACGACGTGCTGGTGGAGAGCTTCCGCCCCGGCGTGATGGACAAGCTGGGCGTGGGCGAGGCGGTGCTGCGTCAGAAGAACCCGCGGCTCATCTACTGCGCCATCTCCGGCTACGGCCAGACGGGCCCGGACCGGCTCAAGGCGGGGCACGACCTCAACTACGTCGCCCGCGCGGGGCTCCTGGGCTACGGCGGTGAAGCCGGTGGCGCGCCCGCGTTCCCGGGCGTGCAGATGGCGGACATCGGCGGGGGAAGCCTCTTCGCGCTGGTGGGCATCCTGGCCGCGCTGCACGAGCGCGAGCGCACCGGCGTGGGCCGCGCCGTGGACGTGTCCATGACGGACGGCGCGCTGGCGTTCCTCCACCTGCACCTGGCCTCGCGCCTGTTCATGGGAAGCGAAGGCACGCCGCTGCGGCGCGGAAGCGAGGCGCTCAACGGCGGCTACCCCAGCTACGGCCTGTACCGCACCGCGGATGAGCGCTGGCTCGCGGTGGGCGCGCTGGAGCCCAAGTTCTTCGGTGCGCTGTGCGCGAAGCTGGGCCGCCCGGAGTTGCTGGAGGACGCTTACATGGGCGGTGAAGCCAGCGCGCGGGTGAAGGCGGAGCTCACCCGCATCTTCGCGAGCGAGCCCCTCGCGCACTGGCGCGAGCAGCTCTCCGGCGCGGAGTTCTGCGTGGAGCCGGTGGCGGAGGGTGACGAGGTGCTCGCGGATCCGCAGCTGCGCGCGCGCGGCCTCTTCGCGGAGACGGATGATGCGCAGCGCGGCATTCGCGTTACGCACCTGCTCACGCCGCTGCGCATGGGCGACGTCGCGCTGCGTCCACCGCCCACGCTGGGACAGCACTCGCGCGTCATCCTCGAAGACGCGGGTTTCACTGCCGAAGAAATCTCGCGCCTGATTGCATGAATGCCGCGTGAAACGACCCGTGAAGGCGGGTTCGTACGCGGAGCCAAAGTGACCCGTTGCTGATTGACAGCTCTGGAGCCACAGTTAGATCTTTCCTGTTTTCTGACTGGGAAAACGACTTTCAAGCCCTGGGAAGGAAGGTCCCCCGTGCCCGACGCGCAGGAGCTCGAGTCATACATCCGACGGAAGTTTGCGGAAAACGTGGGTCTCACGGAGGCGGAGCTTTTCTCCGAAGACCTGTCACTCGCGGCGCTGATCACGCGCTCCGAGCGCATGACCAACAGTGTTGACCTGATGGAAGCCTTTGCCCGCACGTCCAACGGGCTGCGCAAGGATTTTGGACTGCGGGTGCGCCTGCCCGCACTGTCACTGGATACACCTGTGTCAAAGGTCCTGGCGGTTTTCATGGGTGAAGTCACGAACCCAGAGCGGAAGTCGGCATGAGCGTCCTGGCGCGCAGCCTCGAGCACGAAGAAGCGACCGTCGCCTCCCCCTCTCATCCCCTCCCGCACGAAGGCCGCCCGGCCATCATGGCGGAGCTGTACGAAGCCCTGACCCAGCGGGGCCTGTCGCTGGTGGACATCACCTGGGAGCAGCAGCGGTTGCATGAGTCGCGGCGCTGGAGCGTGGTGGAGATGCTCTCCTCGGTGGACTTCACGCACGTGGGTGAATCCGACCGGCACCTGGTGTGGAACGCGGGGCGCGCGGAGCTGACGACGAAGCCGGGCGCGGACCGGTTGGAGCGGCTGGCGGACGTGGAGTGCCGCCGGTGGCAGGAGAAGAACCCCACCGTCGCGGCCATCATGCAGGCGTGCGGCACGTGGAGCAGGTACTGGAACGAAGAGGAGGCGCACCACGAGACGGCGTTCAACCGCCTGTCCACGGTGCTGCGGCTGGAGCCCATCTCCGACGCCACCTTCATCGAGTTCCGCAAGGTGTTCCCCGACGACGACATGCTGCGCACGCTCACGCTGCTGGCCATCTCCGAAGTGGTGGCGGCGGTGGACTACGGCCAGTGCTCGCAGATGGTCCAGGACCCGGGCCTGCGCGCGTTGTTCAAGCAGGTGGCCGCGGACGAGGTGCAGCACATGACCTACTTCGTCGCCTTCGCCAAGGCGCTGGTGGACAGCGGCGCCTACCAGGCGAAGGAGGCGTTCGCGGTGGCGCACCTGTTCCTGCGCGACGGCGGCGAGGTGCACGGCAGCAAGCGCGAGCGCGTGGAATCCCGCGACACCCACGTCAACTGGTGGGATCAGCTGGAGCACCGCGAGGGCTTCTACGCGCCGGACGCGCTGCGCAAGAAGGAGCAGCTCATCTTCCACGCGCTCAAGCGCATCACCGGCATCACGGTGACGTCGCGCGAGGACGTGGAAGACACCTGGATGGACCTCGTCGGGTGTTGATGGGGTTGGGCCATGACCTCCAGGCCGTCACGGAGCTGGAGGCCTCACGGGCCCTGCGGGAGCCGGACATCTTCTTCACCGCCGCGGAGCTCGCCCACTTCGAGCACGCGGCGAACCCGGTGGAGAGTCTGGCCGCGGGGTTCAGCGCGAAGGAGGCCCTCTTCAAGGCGCTGCCCGCGGTGGAAGGTTGGTTCTGGACTGACGCCGAGCTCGTCCACGACGCCCGGCACGCGCCACGCTTCCGGTTCCACGGCGCGCTCGCGGCGCACCTGGCCCGCGAGGGCCTGCAGGTCGCTGTATCGCTGTCGCATAGCGGAGGGTTCGTCTCGACGGTGGTCATCGTGACGCGCGCTCCGTCCCCCTGAAGTCGCTGTCCTCCCCCGGCAGCCCGAAGGACATCCCCCCGTGCACTTCCAAGAGTCCACCCTCACTCTGCGCGTGCGTCCCAACGACCTGGACATCCTGGGGCACGTGAACAACGCCACCACGCTGGAGTACCTGGAGGCCGGCCGTTGGGCCTGGCTGGAGCGGCAGGGGCTGACGCGCGGCGGGCCGGTGGTGGCCGTGGTGTCGCGCGTGGAGGTGGACTACCGCCGGGAGATTCCGCCGGGTGACGTGGTGGTGCACACGGAGCTGGAGTCGCCCGCCGCGGACGAGCTGGAAGCGGACGGCCTCAACTACCGCGCGCGGTTTCGTCAGCGCGTGTTCCTCGCGACGGACGGGCCGGTGGCGGTGGAGGCCCTGGTGAGCGTGGCCTTCCTGGATGCGCGGGCCCGGTCACTCGCGTCCCTGCAGCAGTTCCTGGCCGCCGCGCGCGCGCCGGCATCCACCGTCGAGGAGCCTCGTCCATGAGCACGAACGCGAAGCCGGACTTCGCCTCGCAGGAGTTCTGGGTCCCCACGTCCCAGGAGCACGCGCTGCACGTCGTGGAGGCGCGCATGTCCGGGACGCCGGCCTCCGCGCCCGGCATCCTCTTCGTCCCGGGCCTGTTCTCCGACGGCCGCTTCTTCCTGGGCGGGCAGGGTGACGGCCCCGCGCGCTTCTTCGTGGACGAGGGCTGCGTGGCCTATGTCGCGTCCCTGCGGGGCCATGGCAAGAGCCGCTGGCCCGCGAAGCGCGCGCACGACTGGAGCTTCGACACGTACGTGCGCCACGACGTGCCGGACCTGGTGCGGGCCGTGCGCGCGCGCCACCCCGGACCGGTGTTCCTGCTGGCCCACAGCATGGCGGGCTACGCGGCGCTGGCGGCCCTGGGCGTGGACCCCTCGCTCCAGGAGTCGTTGTCTGGCGTGGCCACGCTGTCCTCGGCGGTGAATGACTACAGCGACGGCGGGTTCAAGAAGCGCTTCCAGCTGGGCTTCTCGTCCACGGTGGCGGGGCTCCTGGGGCGCTTCCCGGCGAAGGCGCTGAAGCAGGGGCCGTGGGATGAACCGGCGGGCGTGATGCGGCAATTCACGGACTGGGCGCCCACGGGCGCGTTCCGGAGCGCGGACGGCGCGACGGACTACTGGAGCGCGCTGGGCAAGGTGACGCTGCCGGTGTTCGCGGGCGTGGGCGCGGCGGACATGTTCCATGCGTCGCCGGTGCGCGCGCAGAAGCTGGTGGCCCACCTGGGCAGCGCTCGCAAGGAGCTGGCCGTGCTGGGGCGCGCGCAGGGGTTGAGCTGGGACGCGGGTCACTTCGACGTGGTGCGCGGAGAGCGCGCCCGGGCCGAGGTGCTGCCCCGCGTGCTCACGTGGATGCGCCAGGTCGCGCCCGCGCACTGAAGAAACCAGAGGAGGGGAGGTTCCGCATGCTCGACATCATCCAGCGGCTGGAGTCGGTGGACCCGCGACGCGGCCTGTATCTCTATGAAGACTTCGTCGGACCGCCGGAGTTCGTGCCCTACCGGGAGTTCGCCTCCCGGGTGGCCGGAGCGGCGGAGCACTTCCGCGCGCGCGGCGTAGCGCAGGGCACGCGCGTGGTGCTGCCCTTCGAAACCTCGTCGTCCGTCATCTTCGCCTTCCTGGGGCTGATGGAGCTGGGCGCGGTGCCGCTGTCCGTGAAGCCGTACATCCTGAGCACGCCGAAGGGGCCCTACCGGGACTTCCTCGCGCGCATCCGCGAGCGCTACGGCGCCTCGCTCGTGCTGGACGCGCCGAGCCTGTCCGGACTGGAGCTGCCCCTGGAGCGGCTGCCGCTGCCGCCCGCGGGCGCGAAGGTCGCGGGCGCGAAGCTGCGCGAGGTGGCACCGGGAGAGCTGGCGTTCGTGCAGTTCTCGTCGGGGTCCACGTCGTTCCCCAAGGGCGTGCCCATCACCCAGGAGAACCTGGCCGCGAACCTGCGGATGATCACCCGGCATGACGGCCGCACGACCGGGGACCGGGTGACGAGCTGGCTGCCGCTCTACCACGACATGGGGCTCATCGGCGGGCTGCTCACCTGCATCGCGGTGGGCAATGATCTGCTGCTGTCCCAGCCCGCCTCGTTCCTGATGGATCCCATGGGCTGGCTGGAGCTCATCTCCAGCGAGCGGGTGATGGGCTCCGTCATCCCCAACTTCGCCATCGACTACGCGCTGAAGACGCTCAAGTCAGCGGACGCGGACGACCTCAAGCGGTTGGACCTGTCGCGCGTGCGGAGCATCTACCTGGGCAGCGAGCCCATCAACATCCCCAACCTGGAGCAGTTCCTGGACATCCTCGCCCCGTGCGGCCTGCGGCGTGACGTGTTCATGCCCTGCTACGGCATGGCGGAGACGGTGCTGATGGTCGCGAGCGTGCCGCCGGGCCAGACGGTGCGCGTCATCACCGCGCCCAACGGGCAGCCCGCCATCTCCGTGGGCCGGCCGCTGACGGAGTTCGAGGTGCGGCTGCGCACCGAGGACGGCCGTCTGTGCGGCGAGGGCGAGCTGGGCGAAATCGAGCTGCGCGGTGGCAGCCTGGCGCCGTCGTACTACCAGGACGACCGTCCCCTGCGCGGCGACGAGGGCTTCTACGCCACGGGCGACCTGGGCTTCCAGAAGGCCGGCGAGCTCTTCATCACCGGGCGGATCAACGACCGCATCAAGGTGAACGGCCAGAGCTTCTTCTCCGCGGACTTCGAGCAGGCCGTGGAGCGGCTGGCCTTCATCCGCCCGGGCCGCACCGCCGTCATCCAGGTGAAGGGGCGCCTCGTGGTGCTGGCGGAGGTGAACCATCCGTCCGCGCTGGAGCGCCTGGAGGACAGCCGCAAGCAGGTCTGCCAGTCGGTGCTGGAGACGGTGGGCGTGACGCTCCCGCCCCAGGACGTCCTCTTCATCCGCTACGGCCAGCTCCAGAAGACGAGCAGCGGCAAGCTCCAGCGCCGCTCCATCACGGAAGCCTACGAGCAGGGCCGCATCCGCACCGTGACGCCCATGGAGCTGCGCGCGGACCTGCTCCAGATGCGCGCCCAGCGCATCGTCCTGGGCTCGGTGATGGTCGCGCGGCAGCGGGGCCGCCGGTGGATGGCCTCCGGGAAGGCGGCGCTCTCCGCGGGCCTCCAGCGGCTGCGGCCAGGAGGCCAGCGTCAGGACGGGCCCTGAGGCTCGCGAGGCCCGGGCCTCAACGCGCCTTCGCGGAAGCCCACAGGTCCCAGCCGCGCGCCGCGTGGCACGCATCGCCCACCAGGTCCAGGGCGAGCTGGGGCTGTGTCCGGGATAGCGCCTCGGTGTCGCGGAAGGCGCCCGTGGCCTCCAGCCGGAGCGTGGCGTGCTCCAGCGCGGCCTTCGCCTCCTCCACCGCGCGGGCCTGCGCGGGCGTGGGCTTCCAGCCCGTCTCGTCCCGGTAGCGCCCCAGGGCCTCCAGGAAGTGGCCATGGAACTTCACCATCTGCACCAGCACCGGGACGCGGTACGCGGGCGCGGCGGTGAGCGCGGCCTCGTACTGCCGCGACTCCGAGGCCAGCCGGTACACCAGCACGTCCACCTGCGCGTCCAGCCGCGGACCCCACGCCTTGCGCACGGAAGGGAAGCGCGCCCAGCCCGCGACGGCCTGGAAGAAGTGGAGCCCGCCACACGGGTGCGCGTAGATGCCCTGCTTGTTCTTGGGCAGCTGGGGAAGGCCCGCCTTCATGCCCCGGGCCAGCTCCGCCTGCGCGGCCTCCAGCGTGGCGAGCGCGGTGTCCATGACCGCGTCCATTCGCACCGTCTCACCCGCGCCGTTGACGAAGGACTGCCCGGGCTCCAGCACGTGCGACAGCGCGTCCAGCGCCCACGCTCCATCCGGCGACGCGGCGAGCGCGGGGCGGAAGTCATGTTGGAGTGACGCCACCAGTTCGCGCAGCGTCACCTGGCCCCACGCCGTGCGGAAGGAATGCGAGCGCGGGTATCCAGCGAGCAGGAACGTCTTCACCTGGAGCGCCGGGTGCGGCTCCACGGGCGTGCCGTCCGGGGTGAAGGCGTCGAAGAAGTAGCGGGCCGTGCCTCCCGCGTCGGGGGCGTCGCGGCGCAGGAACCCCGCGACGATGGCGTCCGAGGCCGGGCGGCCGTCACGCGCGCGGAAGGCCTTCCCGTCCAGGTCCATGCCGTGCGCGAGCGCCCAGGGCCGGGACGGATCCGCCGCGTGCGTGCGGCACTGCGCGTGGAGCAGCGCGGACGCGGAAGGCGCGGCGGGGGAGGGTGGGGGAGCGGCGCTCAGGCCAAGCCCGAGCAGGGCCACGAAGGAGGGGAGCATGGGCGCGGGCAGTGTCGCAGCCCGCGCCCCTCCACGCACCTGCCGTGCCCGTCAGCGCGGCGGGGCGCCGCACTTCATGCGGGCAAGCATCCGCTCGATGATGCCGAAGAGCGCCTCGCGGTCCTCCTCGGGGAGCAGGCCCATCAGGCGCCGGATGCCGGCGTCCGTCATCAGCTGGATGACCTGGTAGATCTCACAGCCCTTGTCGGTGAGCTTCGCGGTGACGGCGCGGCGGTCCTCCGCGTCCCGGCCGCGCTCCACCATGCCCATGTCCTCCAGGCGGTCCACCACGCCGGTGATGGTCTTCTTGGTGATGCCGATGCGCTGGGCCAGCACGCCCACCTGGATGGGGCCGTCCATGCCCAGCCAGCCCAGGGCGTGCACCTGCGTGGGGGTCAGCCGCATGTCGTCGCAGAGGCTCGCCAGCGGATCCCTCAGGGAGCGGAAGTGGGCCAGCTCCCGGATGAGCCCCAGGAAGCGGCGCGAGTCCGGCGTGGACTGGTCCCCTTCCTGGAGCAGTCGCTCCATCGCGGCCTTCTCTTCGGCGGCCTCGTCCTTCCCCTCGGAGCGCGCGTCGGCGTCCGAGGGGGGCGCGATGGAGGTGGGGCGGCGCATCAGGCCGTCTCCACCCGCGCCGCGGCAGCCGCGGCTTCCCGCTCACGGTCCTGGTTGACGGGACCATGCGACGGGCCAGAGCCACCCGCGAAGCCGGGGTCGCTGCCCTTGTTGCGCTTGAAGCGCGCGGCCAGCTGATCCAGCAGCGAGTACACCACCGGCACCACGCCCAGCGTGAGGAACGTGGAGGTGATGAGGCCGCCAATGATGGTGATGGCCATGGGCGCGCGCGTCTCCGCGCCGTCGCCCTTCGCGATGGCCACCGGGATCATGCCGGCGATCATCGCGATGGTCGTCATCAGGATGGGGCGCAGACGGACCGGGGCGGCCTCGAGCAGCGCCTCGTGCGCCGTGCGGCCCTTCTCACGGACCTGCAGCGTGAAGTCCACCAGGAGGATGCCGTTCTTCACCACCAGACCCATGAGCATGATGACGCCGATGAGGGCGAACATGGACATGTACTGGCCCGTGATGAGCAGACCGCCAATGGCCCCGATGAAGGCGAAGGGCAGGGACAGCATGATCGTGAACGGGTGGATGAGGCTTTCGAACTGCGCCGCGAGGATCATGTAGATGAGGATGATGCCCAGGAGCAGCGCGGTGCCGAACGCGGCCACCGACTTGCCCAGTTCCTTCGCGTTGCCTTCCAGTTCGCCCACGACGCTCTTGGGCAGGTCCGTGGAAGCGTAGCCCTGCATGTAGGTGATGGCGTCGGAGAGCGCGTAGCCCTCCTTGAGGTTCGCCAGCATGGTGATCTGCCGCCGCTGCGCCTGACGGTCGATCTGCACCGGACCCTCGGCGGGAACGATGCGGCCCAGGTTGCGCAGCTCCACCAGCTGCCCGGACGGCGCACGCACGGCCAGTTGGCCGAGCGCGTCCGCGGAGGCCAGCGTCTCCGGCGGCAGGCGCAGCTTCACCTCGTACGTCTCACCGCCCTCGCGGTAGTCCAGCACCTTGTCCCGGCCCAGGTAGGAGCGCAGCGTGGCGCCCAGGGACGCGGCCGGCACGCCCAGCATGGCCGCGCGGTCGCGGTCCACCTGCACGTCGTACTGCGGCTTGCCGGAGCGGTACGTCATGTCCACGTCGGTGAGGCCCGGGTTCTTGAGCATCGCCTGGCGCATCTTCTCCGCGGACTCCGTCAGCTCCTTCCAGTTGTCGCCGCGCAGGTTGAACTGCACCTGCTGCGAACGCGCGCCGCCACCCGACACCGCGGCCACGTCCTGCACAGCGACGGTGACACCCTTGGGCGGGTGGATGTTCTGGCGCAGGTAGGCCTTGAGCTCGCTCTGCTTGAAGGCGCGGTCCTTCACCGGCTTCAGGTTGATGAGCACCTCACCCTTGTGGACCTCCTCCTGCACGCCGCCACCCGCGGTGGTGAACGTGGAGGCGATGCCCGGCACCGCGCGGACCTGCGCCGCGAAGGTGTCCAGCTGCGTCTGGGTCTCGTGGATGGTGGACCCGATGGGCAGCTCCACCGTCAGCTTGATGTTGCCGTTGTCCTGTTCGGGGATGAACGTGAACTTGAGGAACCGCATCATGCCGAAGGTGGCGAAGAGCACCGCCACCGCGACGACCATCGTGATGAGGCGGTGCCGCAGGATGCCACCCAGGATCTTCCGGTAGCCGTTCTCCATGCCCACCAGCACCTTCTCCACCGCCGCGGAGATGCCCGTCGGGTGGCCGTGCTCACGCAAGAGGCGCGAGGACAGCATCGGCGTGAGCGTCATGGACACCACGTAGGAGATGAGCGTGGCCACCGCCACCGTGACGCCGAACTGGTAGAAGAACTTGCCGATCATGCCGTCCATGAAGGCCACCGGGATGAACACCGCCACGATGGCCAGCGTCACCGCGAGCACCGCGAGGGCAATCTGTCCGGCGCCCTCCAGCGCGGCCTGCATGGGCGAGGCGCCCTCTTCCATGTGACGGACGATGTTCTCGATGACCACGATGGCGTCGTCGATGAGCAGACCGATGGACAGGGTCAGCGCGAGCATCGTGATCATGTTGAAGGTGAAGCCCAGCGCCGCCATCACCGCGAACGTACCCACCACGGACACCGGCAGCGCGATGGCCGCCACGATGGTGGAGCGCAGGTTGCGCAGGAACACCAGCACGATGAGCACCGCGAGCACGCCGCCCAGGATGAGGTCCTCCTGCACCGCGTGGATGGACGAGCGGATGAACCGCGCGTTGTCCGTCACCGTCTCCACCTGGATGCCCGCGGGCAGCTTCTTGTTGATCTCACCCAGCGACTCCTGGACCAGGTCCGCCACCTGCACCGTGTTGGAGCCGGACTGCTTGCGCACCACCAGCGCCACCGCGCTGCGCTCGCCGCTCTTCGCGCCCGAGCGCTGCTCCGCGGGACCGTCCACCACCTCCGCGATGTCGCGCACGCGCACCGGCGCGCCGCCCGAGCTGGTGATGATGATGTTGCGGATGTCCTCCACGCTCTTCGCTTCGGAGGTGAGGCGCACCACGCGCTCACGGCCGCTGTCCATGCTGCGGCCGCCGGGGACGTCCAGGCTCTGGGCCTTGAGCGCCTGGCTGACGTCGCTGATGGCCAGGCCAAAACCGCGCAGCCGCTGCGGATCCACCACGAGCTGGATCTCCCGCTCACGGCCACCGACGATGTCGATGCTGCCCACGCCCGGGTTGCGCTGGAGCGCCGGCTTCACGACGTCGTCCGCGATGCGCGTCAGCTCCTCCACCGGCATGGCGCCCGCGAGCGCCAGCGTGATGATGGGGGCCGCGCCGATGTCGAACTTCTCGACGACGGGCGTCTCCACCTCATCCGGCAGCTTGCTCAACGTGGCCTGGACGCGGTCGCGCACGTCCTGCGCCGCGATGTCCACCTTGGTGGACAGCTTGAACTGCACGACGATCTGCGAAACGCTCTCCAGGTTGATGGACTTGAGCGTGTCCACGCCGTTGAGCGTGTTGAGCGCCTCCTCCAGCGGGTCGGAGACGTTCTTCTCCATCGACTCCGGGTCCGCGCCCGGGAGGACGGTCGTCACGGTGACGACGGGGAAGTCGACGTCGGGGAACTGGTCCACGCCAATCTTCGGATAGGCGTACAGGCCGAACACCACCACCGCCAGCATCAGCATGGCGGTGAAGATGGGCCGTGAAATGAAGGTCTTGAGCATTCAGATACCCAGGGAAGAAGAGGGGAGGAGGGACCGCTACTGCGCGACGCGCACGGCGGTCCCCTCCTTGACGTCCAACGAGGCGTCGGCGAGCACGCGCTCCTCCGCCGTCAGGCCCTGCAGCACCTTCACGTAGCCCGGCAGCACGCGCTGCACGCGCACGTCGCGCTTGCGCACGGTGCCGTCCTGCACCACCCACACGAAGCCGTCCTGGCCCTTGCTGCTGACCGCCTGCGCGGGCAGGAACAGGCCGTTGCCCGCGTCGCCCGCGGCCTTGGAGAAGTCCATCTCCACCAGCGCGCCCGGACGCAGCGGGTGATCCGTCTTACCGGTCACGTCCGCCAGCACCTCCACGGTGCGGCTCTGCGCGTCGATGACGGCGCCCACGTTGGCCACCTTCGCCTCGAAGCGCATGCCGCTGGGGTTCACGGTGCCCGGCGTCACGATGCCCGGCGTCACGTTGTCGATGACGGACTCCGGCACCATCATCCGGATCTCCAGCCCGTCGGCGTCCACGATGGAGAACACCGGGGTGGAGGGCGTCACCGCCACGGAGTCACCCACGTTCTTGTTGCGCGCGGTGATGATGCCGTTGAAGGGCGCGATGATGGAGTGATCCCGCAGGTTCTCCACCGCCAGCCGGTAGGCCGCGCCGGCCTGGGCCGCCTGGGCCGCGGCCTGCTTCTGGCCAATCTCCACCTGCTCCAGCGCGTTGGCCGCGACGCCGCCGGACTCGGCCACCTTGCGCGTGCGCTCCAGGTTGCTGGAGGCCAGCTGCAGCGCGGCCTCCGCCATGTCCTTGGCCGCCTTCGCCTGGTCCACCGCGATGCTCACGTTGGACGTGTCCAGCTGCGCCAGCACGTCGCCCTTCTTCACCTTGTCGCCCACCCGGACGTTCACCTTCGCGAGCGTGCCCGTGGCCTGGGGACCCAGGACGGCCTCCTGCTTGGAGCGGACCTGGCCGGTGACGCGCGTCACGTTCTGCTCCAGCTCGGTGGCCGGGGTGATCGCCTTGACTCCCAGCGCGTTGGAACCCTCCTGCTGCGCCGGCAGCTGCGCCTTCTCCGCGCCCGCCTTCGAGCACCCCGCCGTCGACACAGCCACGGCCACCACGGCAGCCAAGATTCGCTGATTCACGCGTCCGAACTCCTGCCGGGTCGCCGGCGGGACACCCGCCCTGGCACCTGCTCCGGCTAATTCTTTGTGGGCTAGAAATTACCGACACTCGATTATCTGTCAAGAGGATACTCCGGAGTGCGGACTATCCACTCCCCAGTCATCCTGCGGGCTTGGCTGCTTGCCCTCCAGGGCTCAAGACTTCTTCACAACCCCGTCACCGGCGCGCTGCGTCACCGCTGGAGAGGGGGGCAGGCGGGGCCTGGACGAGGTTCGTCGCTTGTGGCTGACGGCGGGCGCCTGTTATTGACTCGCGAATCAACCCGCACCGGGACAACCCAAAAGGACTCGCGATGCTCAACCCGTTCACCGAGGAGCATGAAGCGTTTCGCAGGACGGTCCGCGCCTTCGTGGAGAAGGAGATGGCGCCCTACGGTCTGGAGTGGGACCGGGCAGGCATCTTCCCCCGCGAGCTGTTCAAGAAGTGCGGCGAGCTGGGCTTCCTGGGCATCAGCCACGACCCGAAGTTCGGCGGCAGCGGCCTGGACTACTGGTACGTGACGGCGTTCGCGGAGGAGCTTTCCCGCAGCCGCAACGCGGGCGTGAACATGGCGCTGCTGGTGCAGAGCCAGATGGCCACGCCCATCATCAACGAGATCGGCACCGACGAGCAGAAGCGCGAGTTCCTGGAGCCCGCGCTCAAGGGCGAGCGCATCGCGGCGCTGGGCGTGAGCGAGCCGGGGTGCGGCTCGGACGTGGCGAGCATCAAGACGACGGCGCGCCGGGATGGCGACGACTACGTCATCAACGGCTCCAAGATGTGGATCACCAACGGCACGCGCGCGGACTTCATCACGCTGGCGGTGCGCACCGGTGAGCAGGGCTACGGCGGCATCTCGCTGGTGACGTTCCCCACGGATGTGAAGGGGTTCAGCATCTCCAAGAAGCTGGACAAGATTGGCAACCTGTCCTCGGACACGGCCATCCTCTACTTCGAGGACTGCCGCATCCCCGCGCGCTACGTGCTGGGCGAGGAGAACCAGGGCTTCTACCACATCATGACCAACTTCCAGGGCGAGCGCCTGGTGGGGGCCATCACCACGGTGGGCGGCATGGACCGGATGCTGGAGGACGCGCTCCAGTACGGCAACGAGCGCGAGGCGTTCGGCCGGCCGCTGATCAAGTTCCAGGTGTGGCGCCACAAGTTCGTGGAGCACCTGACGGCGGTGGAGGCGGCGCGGCGGCTCAACTACTACGCGGTGGACCTCTACGACCGGAAGGAGAACCCGGTGAAGGAGATCTCCATGGCGAAGCTGTTCGCCGGAGACCTGGCCCAGCGCGTGGCCTACGACTGCCAGCAGTTCTTCGGCGGCATGGGCTACATCGAGGAGACGCCCATCGCGCGCATGTGGCGCGACGTGCGGCTCATCACCATCGGCGGCGGCACCTCCGAGGTGATGAAGGAGATCATCTCCAAGCTGTACGGCTTCTAGCTACTTCCTGCCGAAGAGGGCCTCCGCGGCGCTGACCATCGCGTCGCGCGAGGCCTTCTGGTGCAGGCCGCCTTCGCCCAGCTGGAAGAACTCGCAGAAGTTGGCCTCGTCCTTGTCGCGGGGCGCTTCCGCGAAGGGCTCCTTGCAGGCCTTGGCCACGGACTCGTCGAAGTGCCGGCAGTTGCGGCACGAGCGCAGGTCCTCTTCACAGCCGGGGCACGTGTCGCGCCGGCCCACCTGGTTGGCGATGATGTCGAGCGTGTGTCCGCAGTGCGCGCAGCCGGGCATGGCGGTCCTCCCCGTTCAGGAAACAACGGGGTGGCATCCTGCCAGAGTCCTAGCGCTGGACGCTGGGCGTGAACGCCGGAGCGGGCAGGGAGGAGGCTTCCTGGGGCCGGCGCAGCTCGCCGGTGGCATCCAGGAGCTGGTCGTCCAGCCGCTTGAGGAGGAAGAGGACGTAGGCGGACAGCGCGGACAGGACGGCGGCCATGATGCCCAGCAGCATGCCGCGCTGCCAGCGGTGGGCCTGCTCCATCACGCCACGGCGTTCCTTGAAGGTCTTCAGCTGGGCGTCCACGGAGGTGCCGTCCAGCTTCTGGGCGAAGTCGGAGGCCTGGGCGCTGCCCCGGGCCATCAGCCAGCGGCCCTCCGCCTGGAGGCCTTCAGCGCGCGCGTAGCAGAACGCAGCCCCGCCCGTGAAGAACAGGGAGATGCACAAGGCCGCTGTCACGCTCCGGGTGCCCATGCCACCAACCCTCCGGAATATCCGTTGGCGCGGCGAACGAACAGGCCGCGACTGCTCCGGCTTTCCGAAGACAGTAGCGGATGCTAGGGACGGCTTCTGACATGGGCAAGCCCTACCGTCCTAAAGACCACTATTTCCAGAAAGCCAAGCAAGAGGGACTGCGCGCGCGTTCCGCGTTCAAGGTCGATGAGATCCTCAAGCGCTTTCCTGCGTCCGTGAAGAAGGGCGCGGCGGTGCTGGATCTGGGCGCGGCGCCGGGCGGCTTCCTCCAGATTCTCGCGGACGCGGTGGGCATGCACGGGCGCGTCATCGGCGTGGACATCTCGGCCATCCGGCCGTTCTCCCAGAAGTGGGTGACGACGGCGGTGCTGGACGTGCTCGCGGACGACTTCGACGCGAAGCTGGCCGCGCTGTACGACGGTCCCTACGACGCGGTGATTTCCGACATGGCGCCCAAGACGTCCGGCATCAAGGGCACGGACGAGGCGCGCAGCCTGCGGCTCGCGGGCAAGGCGCTGGAGGTGGCCGCCACGCGCGGCAGGCCCGGCGCCACGTTCGTGGCCAAGGTCTTCATGGGCGGCGACTTCGAGGCCTTCCGTGACGAGGTGCGCCAGCACTTCGAGGAGGTGAAGATCGTCCGCCCGGAGGCCACGCGCGGCGCCAGCATGGAGGTCTACGTGGTGGGGCTGCGGCGCCGGGCACCCGCGCCCGCTGCTTCCTGAAACGGAGAAGGGACCGCCAGGGACGCGGGCGGCGTCTAGAGTGCCGCCCCTATGTCTTCACCTCCGCGCCCGCGTACATCCGCCGTCGTGCTGTGCCTGCTGTCCCTCGTGTTGTCCTCCGTGTCCGTGGCTGCCCCCGAGAAGGCGCTCCCGACGTGGAAGGCCATCGACGCGCTCGTCGAGGACGACAAGGTGGAGTCCGCCGCGCAGGGGGCCGAGGCCCGGCTCGCCGCGGCGAAGGCCCAGGGTGACGCGGACGAGTGGACGCGCGCGCTGATCCGCACGGTGCAGCTGCGCACGCGGCTGCATGGCTATGAGACGGCGGTGCGCTTCCTGCGCGAGCAGCCCTGGCCAGAGGGGCTGCGGCCGCAGGCCACGCTCCACCTGTTCCAGGCGGCGGTGATCGCCAACTACGTGCAGGCGTACGGCTACGAGATTGGCCAGCGCGAGCAGGTGGTGACCTCCGGGACGGTGGACCTGAAGGCGTGGACGAAGGATCAGCTGTCGGCGGAGATCCAGCGCGAGTACGCGGCCGTCTGGGAGCTGCGCCAGAAGTTCGGCACGGAGCCCGTGAAGGTGCTGTCCGAATACGTCACGCCCAACACGTATCCGGAGGGCATCCGCTCCACGGTTCGCGACGCGGTGACGTACCTGTGGGTGGCGTCACTGGAGAGCACGGACCTGTGGCGCCCGGAGCAGGAGCAGGGGGTGTACCGGCTGGACCTGGGCGCGCTCCTGGAGGGCACGCCGAAGGTGGAGCTGAAGGAGCCGTCCGCGCATCCGCTGTTGAAGATCGCGGCGGTGCTGGGCGACCTGGAGGCGTGGCACCTGGCGGCGGGCCGGCGCGAGGCGGCGCTGGAGGCGCGGCTGCGGCGCTACGAGGTGCTGGCGGCGTCCTTCACCGACGTGGCGGATCGCCAGCGCATCCGTGAGCACCTGGCCGCGCACCTGAAGGGCTTCCGGGACGTGCCGTGGTGGTCCATGGGCCAGCACCAGCTCGCGACGATGGAGCAGTTGGCGGGCCGGCGGGTCACGGCGCACGCGCTGGCGAAGGCGGGCGTGGAGGCGTGGCCGAAGTCGGTGGGTGGCGCGCAGTGCGCGGAGCTGGTGGCGAGCCAGGAGGCGCCGGAGCTGTACGCGTCCGTGATGCAGGTGGACGGGCCGGGCAAGCGTTCCATCGCGGTGCAGCACCGCAACGTGGGCACGCTGTACTTCCGGGCGTTCGCGCTGGACGTGGAGGCGCAGCTCGCGAAGCCGGATGCGAACCTGATGCTGTCCACTTCGAACAAGGAGGTGCTGCGCATGGTGGCGTCGCGCAAGCCCGACGCCGTCTGGAGTACGGCGCTGCCGCCCACGCCTGACTTCCAGAGCCACCAGACCTTCGTGACCCCGCCGGCGCTCAAGCCGGGCACGTACATCATCGTCCTGTCCACGCGCGAGGACTTCGAGAAGAAGAACAGCAAGCTCCTCTCCCTGCCGCTGTCCGTGTCGCCCTGGGCGGTGACGGTGCAGAAGGCCAACCCGAACCAGGCGGAGCTGCGCGTGGTGGACGGCGCCACGGGGGCGGGCGCTCCGAACGTGGAGGTGCGGCTGGTGAAGCCGGACTTCCGCACGCGCCGCTTCGGCATCACCAGCCGCCGCACCGACGCGAACGGCGACCTGGTGCTGGAAGGCACGGACGCCAACCGCTACGACGAAATGCTGCTGGTGGTGGGCCGGGGGCAGGGCGCCATGGTGTTCCCGGGCTCGGTGTACCTGTCCCCCCTCTATGAATCATCCCCGCAGGACCAGGCGCTCATCTACACGGACCGCGCCGTCTATCGCCCCCAGCAGAAGCTGCTGTGGAAGGTGGTGGCGTACCGCCCGGAGGAGATGTCGAAGCGCTACCGCGTCCTTCCGGATTCGCCGGTGACGGTGACGCTCGTCGATCCCAACGGTCAGGAGGTGGCCAAACGCGAAGCGCGCACCAACACGTTCGGGTCGGTGGCCGGAGAGTTCGGCATCCCGTCGGGACGTCCCCTGGGCCAGTGGTCCGTGCGCACGAGCCCCAGTGGCTACGCGGGCGTGCGCGTGGAGGAGTACAAGCGGCCCACCTTCGAGGTGACGCTGAAGGACGCGCCGGATGCGCTGCGGCTCAACCGGCGCGCCACGTTCCAGGGTGAAGCGCGCTACTACTTCGGCCTGCCGGTGACGCGCGGCGCGGTGAAGTGGCGCGTGTCGCGCGAGCCGGTGCTGCCGCCCTGGTGGTTCTGGGAGCGCATCCCGGCCACCTCTCAGCTGGTGGCCTCGGGTTCGGCCCCGGTGGGAGAGGACGGCGGCTTCACGGTGGCGTTCACGCCGGAAGCGGACGAGCGGCTCGCGAAGGCGCAGGGCGTGTCGTGGCGCTACCGCGTGGAAGCGGACCTGACGGACGAGGGCGGTGAGACGCGCTCGGCGAGCCGTTCCTTCCGCCTGGGCTTCGTGTCGGTGGAGGGCCGCGTGGAGTCCGACGTGGGCTTCGTCCGCGAGGACCTCCCGTCGGAGGTGCGGCTCGTCCGCGCGAATCTGGACGGTGCTCCGCAGGCCGGACCGGGCCGCTGGCGGCTCATCGCCTTGAAGGCACCTGGACGTCCGCTGATGCCGTCGGAGGTGCCGGTCGAAGCGCCCCGGCCCCTGGACGCGGCAGCGCAGGAGCGCAAGGAGGTGTCCCCCACGCCGGGGGATGCGCTCAAGGCGCGCTGGGAGTCGGCCTTCGACGTGGATCAGACGCTGCGGAGCTGGGACGACGGCGCGGAGGTGGCGCAGGCGGCGGTGACGCACGGCACGGACGGTGTCGCCGCCGTGAAGCTGCCGGCGTTGCGCGCGGGGGCGTACCGCCTGCGCTACGAGACGACGGATGCGTTCGGCCAGAAGGCCACCGCGCAGCGGGACTTCCTGGTGGCGGGTGTGCGGGCCCCGGCGGGGTTGCCGGCCGTGCTGGAGGCGGAGCGCGCTTCCGTGCGCGTGGGTGAGGTGGCGCGGTTCCTGGTGGCGTCCGGCTTCGAGGGACAGCCGCTGGTGATGGACGTGTACCAGGGACGCCAGCGCATCGAGCACCGCCAGTTGAAGGCGGGGCAGGGGCGCGCGGTGGTGGAGATTCCGGTGACGGAAGGCCTGCGCGGCGGCTTCACCGTGGTGCTCTCGCTGGTGCACGACTGGCAGCCCCTGCACTTCCAGCAGACGGTGTCCGTGCCCTTCGACGACAAGGAGCTCAGCCTGGAGTTCGCCACGTTCCGCGACACGCTGCGGCCCGGCGCGAAGGAGACCTTCCGCGTGACGGTGAAGGGGCCGAAGGGCGCGAAGCTGGAGGCCGGGGCCGCGGAGCTGCTCGCGTACATGTACGATCAGTCGCTCAACGTCTTCGGACCGCACACGCCGCCGCAGGTGGCGCAGCTGTATCCGCAGCAGACGGCGTACGTGGACTTCCGCTCGTCCGGGGGCAGCTCCAGCGCGGACTGGCTCTTCGACGAGCTCGACCGGGGCCGGCCTTCCGCGCCGGCCCCTTCCGACGATTCGCTGAAGTTCGAGGACGGCTACGGGCTGGGCGGCCCGGGCTTCCGCCACGGCTACGGTTACGGGAGGGGCGGCATGCGCATGCGTGCCATGGCCGCGAAGCCCGGGGCCGTGCAGCGGGAGTCGGCGGACGCAGCGCCTCCTCCGCCCCCTCCGCCTGCTCCGTCGTCCCCCTCCGCGTCGGGAAGACCGGTGCTGGAGCAGAAGCGGCGTGAGATCATCCAGATCATCAAGGGGGCGCCCGGCGCTCCGGAACCGGGGGAACCGGAGCAGCCGCTGCGCTCCAACTTCGCGGAGACGGCGTTCTGGATTCCGCAGCTGCTCACCGGTCCGGACGGCGCGGCGGTGCTGGAGTTCACGGTGCCGGACTCGGTGACGGCGTGGGACGTCTGGGTGCACGCGCTCACGCGCGACCTGCGCGGTGGCTCCACGCAACGCGCCACCCGCAGCGTGAAGGAGCTGATGGTGCGCCCCTACCTGCCGCGCTTCCTGCGCGAGGGGGACCGCGCGGAGCTGGAGGTCGTGGTGAACAACGCGGGAGCGCAGGCGCAGCAGGGCCAGCTCACGTTCGACATCGTGGACCCGGACACGCAGAAGAGCCTGGCCGCGGACTTCGGCGTGAAGACGGCCACGCAGGCCTTCACGGTGGCGGCGGGGAAGGGCACGCATCTGCGCTTCCCCATCACCACGCCCGCGCGCGTGGGCCCGGTGGCCTTCCGCGTCATCGCGAAGACGGGCGCGTTCAGCGACGGTGAGCTGCGGCCCCTGCCGGTGCTGCCTGGCCGCATGCACCTGTCCCAGTCGCGCTTCGCGATGCTGAGCGACAAGGACCGCAGGACGCTGACGTTCGACGACCTGAAGCGCACCGATGACCCCACGCGGGTGAACGAGCAGCTCGTGGTGACGGTGGACGCGCAGCTGTTCTACTCCGTGCTCCAGGCGCTGCCGTACCTGGTGGACTACCCCTATGAGTGCACGGAGCAGACGCTCAACCGCTTCGTGTCCACGGGCATCGTCTCCAGCCTCTTCGACAAGTATCCGGCGGTGGCGAAGGTGGCCAAGGACCTGAGTCAGCGCAGCACGCGCTTCGAGACCTGGGACGACGTGGATCCGAACCGGAAGATGACGCTGGAGGAGACGCCCTGGCTCAACGAGGCGAAGGGCGGGACCGGAAACGACGACGCGCTCCTGCGCGTGCTGGATCCGAAGGTGGCCAGGGCCCAGCGCGCGTCGTCGCAGGAGAAGCTGCGCAAGGCGCAGAACGCCGACGGTGGCTTCCCCTGGTGGCCGGGCGGCCCGTCGTCGCCGTACATGACGCTCTACATCCTGCATGGCCTGTCGCGCGCCATGGAGCACGGGGTGGACGTGTCGCCCGCCATGACGGAGCCGGCGTGGGGCTACCTGGCCACGCACTTCCGGAACGACTACGCGAACCGGCTGATGAAGAAGGACCTGGGCTGGGAGTTCCTCACGTTCCTCAACTTCGTGGCGTCGGCGTATCCGGACGCGCGCTACACGGGCGAGGCGCTCACGGCGGCCGAGCGACAGCGCATGCTCGACTCCTCCTTCAAGCACTGGAAGGAGCACTCGCCGTACCTCAAGGGGTACCTGGCGCTCACGCTGAACCGGGCGAAGCGCGGCAAGGACGCGATGAAGGTCTGGGACAGCGTGATGGACTCCGCGAAGACGACCCGGGACCAGGGCACGTTCTGGGCGCCGGAGGACCGGAGCTGGCTCTGGTACAACGACTCCACGGAGACGCACGCCTTCGCGTTGCGCACGCTGTCGGAGCTGAGTCCGAAGGACCCGCGCCGCGCGGGCCTGGTGCAGTGGCTGCTCCTGGACAAGAAGCTGGGCCACTGGAAGTCCACGCGCGCCACGGCGGAGGCGCTCTACGCGCTGGTGAACTACATGGAAGCGGAAGGTTCGCTGGCCGCGCGCGAGGAGCTGAAGGTGACCGTGGGCCCGAAGGTGGTGACCATGAGCTTCTCGCCGGACGTGTACACGGGGAAGAAGAACCAGGTGGTGCTCACCGGGCCAGAGGTGAACGCGGGCACGGCGACCACGATTGTGGAGAAGACGACGCCGGGCTTCGCCATCGCCTCCGCGACGTGGCACTTCTCCACGGAGGAGCTGCCGAAGGAGGAGCGCGGCGACTTCTTCCAGGTGTCGCGCCGCTACTTCGTGCGGATCCGCGAAGGCAACCAGACGCTGCTTCGCCCACTGGCGGATGGTGCGCGGCTGCAGCCCGGCGACGAGGTGGAGGTGCAGCTGTCGCTGCGCACCAAGCACGCGGCGGAGTACGTGCACCTGCGAGACCCGCGCGCCGCGGGCCTGGAGCCGGAGAACGCGCAGTCCCGCCACAAGTGGGACCTGGGCATCGTCTGGTACGAGGAGACGCGCGACTCGGGGACGAACTTCTTCTTCGAGCAGCTGCCGGCCGGTGAGTACACGTTCAAGTACCGGCTGCGCGCCAACCTCGCGGGCACGTTCCGCGTGGGCCCGGCGACGGTGCAGTCCATGTACGCGCCGGAGTTCACCGCGTACTCCACGGGCGCGGTGCTCACCGTGGACAAGGCGCCGTAGGACGGCAGCAGGGCAGGGGGCCCGCGTCCTTCAGGGGCGCGGGTCCGCTACTCCGAGCAGGTGGCGGCCTCGTCGGTGGGGTGCAGCGTGGCGATGCCGTAGGTCCCGTTGCGCGTGCCGCACCAGATGCGCCAGTTGCCGCCCTCGACGTCCGGCGCCGAGTACACGCCGCCTTCCTTCTTTGCCCCACCACGCGCGCAGCAGCGCGCGAACGCGCGGGTTCCGATGGCGGCGATGGAGACCGCGTCCTGCGACGTCGGGAAGCCGCCCATCCGCTTCACGCCGCAGGACCAGGGCGACAGACCCTTGAAGCGGATGAGGTACTGCTCTCCCCGCACCGCCTCTTCGCCCTTCACGGGGCCCTGGTAGCAGACCTTCCCCTCCGCCTCGAGCTGCGCGTAGCGGGGCAGGAAGTGGAGGCCGCCAATCGGGCCGCGCTGCCAGTCGTCCCCGCAGAAGACGTGCGTGAACGCGTTGCGCGGGCCGGTGCTCACCCACAGGCTCGTGAGCCATTCGATGTTCGCCTGCCGCGAGCCCGGCCGGCCCGCCGCGGACAGCGCGCGCTGCACCCGCGCGTCGTCGTAGTGCTTCGCGAAGAAGCGCTGCACGTCTCCAGCGCTCACGCTCGCATCAGGACGCGCGGGGCACAGGTCCAGCACCTCACGGTCCAGCGCGGACAGCGCCGGGGCCTTCGCGAAGAGGGGCGCCTGCTCACAGGTGCTCGCACACGCCGCTGCTTCGCCCGGCGCCGCCGCACGACCCGCGGGCGCACGGACCTCCACGGCGCCCGCTTCCCCGTCGTCCGACTCCGTCCCGAGCGCGCCCGCACCTGACCCGCCCCCGAGCGACTTCGCCGCCTCCGCGAGGGATGATCCACCGCCCCGCGATGCCTGCTGCTGGCGCGTGTTCTCGTGGTCCGCTCGCACGAGCGCGTCCGTGCCGGGCGCCTTCTGGACGGCATCCGTGGGCGTGCCATCGCAGAGCACCCAGCCCTCGGCCTTCGGCCCCTGGAGCTTGCACCACACGCGGTCCGGGCCCCCCTTCTTCATGAGCGGATAGGACACGCCGGGCTGCACGGAGAAGACGACCTTGGCGGACTCGGGCTGCTCCACCGCGTCCACGGACTCTTCGGTGACGAAGACGCCGCTCCCCGCGAGGGCAGCGGGGGACACGGAGAGGGCGAGGGCCAGGAAGAAGCAGGCGAGCGACCCGGAAAGGCGCATGGTGCGCCGGACTCTAACAGGGGCGCCCACGGCCCGCTGTTCCCCGGTTGCGCATGGCGCCGCACCGCGAAATAAGAGCGCCCGACATGAAACCGATGAATTTCCGAGGCCGCTGGGTGCTCATTACCGGTGCGTCGTCCGGCCTGGGGCTGGAGATGGCCCGCCTGCTCGCCAAGGAGCACGGCGCCCACATCATCGCCGTCGCACGGCGCGAGGACCGGCTCACCGCGCTCAAGGCGGAGCTGGAATCCGCGCACGGTGTGCAGGTGCTGCCCCTGTCCGCGGACCTCACCCGGCCCGGCGAGGCGGCGCGCGTCTTCGAGACCGCCACCACGGGCCGCACCGTCGACGGCGTCATCCTCAACGCCGGCGTCACCTACTTCGGCCACGCGCTGGAACAGCCGCCCGAGTCCTTCGACGCGATGCTGGCCACCAACATCACCAGCGTGGTGCGCATGTCCCAGCTCTTCGGCGCGCACTTCGTGAAGCGGGGTGGGGGAGGGGCGCTGATGCTCGTCGCGAGCACCGCGGGCTTCGCGCCGCTGCCGTACCAGACGGCCTACGCGGCGACGAAGTCGTTCGTGATCAGCTTCGGACGAGGCCTGGCCTACGAGCTGCGCAAGGCGGGCGTGTCCGTCACTGTCTTCGCGCCGGGCGGCATCGCCACGGAGATGCTGTCGCTGTCAGGACTGGACCGGAAGTTCAAGGCGGGCGACCTGGGCATCATGTCCGCGGAGGCCTGCGCGCGCATCGCCGTGGACGCCTTCGAGCACCGCCGCGAGCTCGCCGTGCCCGGCGTCCTCAACCGCTTCCTCGCCACGATGATGAAGCTGTTGCCCCACGGCTTCCTCGTCCAGCGCTCCGCCGCGCTGTACGAAGGCGCGATGCCGAAGGAGCCGCCCGCGCCCTGAAGCAGGCCCGGGCGGCATCCCGCGCGGCGCTCAGGACAGCTTCACCCGCGTGACCTTCAGCTTGCCCACCTGCACGGTGTATTCACCGGCCCCCAGCTCCGCCTTGGGGTCGGTGATCTTCTCACCGTTCACCTTGACGCCACCCTGGCCCATCATCTTGCGCGCCTCGGTGGCGGAGGCGACGAACTTCGTCTCCGGCAGCAGCTTCGTCACCAGCAGCTTCTCCGCGCCCGCGAGCGACACCTCCACGAGCGGCAGGTCCTCCGTCGACAGCTCCTTCTTGGCGAAGCGCTTCTCGAAGTCCTCCGCGGCCTTGCGCCCGGCCTCTTCACCCTGGAAGCGCGCCGCCATCTCCTGCGCGAACGCGACCTTCGCGGCCTTGGGGTGCGCCGCGCCGGACTTCGTCTTCTCCTCCAGCTCCAGCACCTGCTTGAGCGGCATGGAGGACAGGAGCTTGTAGTACCGCCACATCAGGTCGTCGGTGATGCTCATCAACTTGCCGAAGATGCTGTCCGCCGGCTCGTCGATGCCCACGTAGTTGTCCAGGCTCTTGGACATCTTGTCGCCGGTGATGACGCCGTCCACGAGCTTCGCGTCCAGGCCCTCCAGGATGGGGCCCGTCATGATGACCTGCGGCTCCAGGCCCTCTTCCTTCATCAGCTGACGGCCCACGCCCAGGTTGAAGAGCTGATCCGTCGCGCCCAGCTCCACGTCCGCCTTCAGCGCCACGGAGTCGTAGCCCTGCAGCAGCGGGTAGAGGAACTCATGCAGGGAGATGGAGCGGTTCTCCCGGTAGCGGGTCTTGAAGTCGTCGCGCTCCAGCATGCGCTGCACGGAGTAGCGCGAGGCCAGGCGGATCATCCCCTCGGTGCCCAGCGCGTCGAGCCACTCCGAGTTGAACTTCACCACCGTCTTGTCCGGATCCAGGACCTTGAAGACCTGCTGCTTGTACGTCTCCGAATTGACCTTCACCTCGTCCCGGGTGAGGGCCGGCCGTGTCGCGTTCTTGCCGGTGGGGTCGCCGATGAGGGCGGTGAAGTCACCGATGAGGAACACCACCGTGTGGCCGAACTCCTGGAAGCGCCGCATGCGCGTGAGCAGCAGCGAGTGGCCCAGGTGCAGGTCGGGACGGCTGGGGTCGAAGCCCGCCTTGATGACGAGCGGCTTGCCCTTGTCATACGAGCGCTGGAGCTTCTTCTTGAGGTCCTCCGGCACCTGCAAATCCACGGTGCCGCGAGTGACTTCTTCGAACTGTTCTTCGGGGGTCGCCTTGCGCAGTGCGTCCGGGTTCATGGCGCCGCGGACACTAGCCCAAAAAAGACAACGGGCAGGGCGGGACTTCTGCAGTCCGCCCCACCCGTGGCTGTCACCCCATCCGCCCGAAGGCTAGGTGTCCAGGAAGTCGAAGCTGCGGCACAGCCCGCGCAGCGTCTGGCTCTCCGTGACGATCTGGTCCATGTCCACGTCGTCGCTCGTCGTGGGCAGCGCCTGGACGATCTGGTCGTTGAAGGCCAGCCCCACCCGGCGGCTGCGTGAACTGGCCGCCTTGAGGGTGGCGTCGTAGTAGCCACCGCCGCGCCCCAGCCGCTTGCCGTCCGGGCTGAAGCCCAGACCGGGCACCACGAACAGGTCGATCTGATCCACCGCAATCAGGTCCGAGGAGTTCGTGGGCTCCCGGACGCCCAGGCGTCCCGGCTCCAACTCGCTCTCCGACTTGATGGCCCGGAAGGCCAGGATGCGCCCATGCACGTGGGACAGCGGGTAGCAGACGATCTTCTCGTCCTGCAATGCCGCGATGAGGATGTCCCGGGTGGGCACCTCGCCCCGGATGGGGGCGTAGAGGGCCACCGTCCGCGCCTTGTGATAGTAGGGCGATGCCAGGAATCGAGACTGGACCTTGAGGCCTCGCTCATCGATGAGGTCATTGGTCATCGCCTTGCGGCGCGCCGTGAGCTCCTCACGAAGCGTTACCTTCTTCTCCGCCGCCGCCGCCACCGTATCCGCCGCCGTCTCGCTCACCGCCGCCGCTCCAAAGAAAGAGTCCCCCGCCGAGCCGTGTGTCCAGCGTCCATTGAACCCTTAGAAGCCAGGTGGGGACCGAAATCATGTCACCGCAGGCTTCCCTCATCCCCGGTGAAGGGGGAGGGCTTGCACATGGCGACCGAAACGGACCCCGGAATGGACGTATCGGTTCGAATTTCTGCTGGGCATCACGCACCCCGCAGGGAACAGACCTTTTACTGCTCAAATCGCGCTACAAGTCCTTAGAATCACTGGGAAATCCCAGGGCGTTCTGGGAAAATGATAAGGATGGAGAAGCGTGCGGTCAAGCCGTCCTCGCGCGTTTACAAGCCGCCCCGTGGACTTCTATGATGCCCGGGTCCCCGACATGTCGCCCCCGACCTCAACATTGGCTCT
Organism: Corallococcus carmarthensis; assembly: GCF_003611695.1. Lineage (GTDB taxonomy): Bacteria > Myxococcota > Myxococcia > Myxococcales > Myxococcaceae > Corallococcus > Corallococcus carmarthensis. The sequence goes on from NZ_RAWE01000057.1 coordinate 34,162, forward strand.
CGCGGCGGTAGTCTGCCTCGCTTCCGGATTCGCCTGGGCGGGTCCGCAGCTGAACAGCACCTACCAGGCAGATGCCTTCGGCCCCATCGAGTTGCGCTCGGACGGGGAACATCTGCTCGGCACCGCGCCGGCAGGCGGGCCCTGCCAGCGCCCGGTCGCCGAGCAGATCCTGACGGGCGACTTCCAGGGCAACGTCTTCCTGGGGGAGATCACGCTCTGTCAGACAGGGGACACCTGCACCCCGTCCCGGAGCTTCCCCGTCATGCTCGTCTACAACGTGGAGGAGCGGGCACTGGGCGGCGTGGTGAAGCTGGAGGACGACTGCGAGTCCCCGGCCCTGCCCAAGAACCGGATGCTGGTGCTGCGGGCGACGGACCAGGGCGCGGCCCTGACGCCCCCCGTCGCGGCCCCGGCGCCGGAGCAGCGTCAGGCGCAGGCCGCTCCCCCGCCGCCTCCGTCTGGTGGGGCCGCGCAGGTGGCGGCGCAGCGCCGGCTGGAGCCGGTGGACGTGGCGGCCACGTTGAAGCTGGGCCAGTCCCTGCTGGCGCAGAGCCCCATCGCGGCGTCGCAGCAGTTCCAGTTGGTGCTGGCCCAGGAGAAGGAGAAGAACAACGCCTGGGCGCTGACGGGCATGGGCGTGGCGCACTACCTGCGGAAGCAGCATCCGGAGGCGCTCCGGTTCCTGGAGCAGGCGCGCAGCGTGGGCAGTGGCGCAGCGCGGGCGGAGGCCTTCTTCTGGACGGCGTGCGTGAAGCGGACGGCGCAGGAGTCGCGGCTCGCCCAGGAAGCGCTGCGCCGCGCGCTGGCGGAAGGCTGGTCCCCTCCGGAGGGCAACGTGCTGGTGGAGCGCGAGCTCCAGCAGTTCTCCAATGAAGGGGCGTTGTACGAGGCGCAGTTGAAGCAGGCCCGCGGCCGCAAGCGGGTCCAGGGTCGTGAGTCGCAAGGAGCTGGAAGCGCCAGCCCGTGAACGCGCCGACCCCCGTGTCGAAGCCCGTCCGGGTCTTCGGCAACTACGAAATCCTGTCGTTGCTGGGCAAGGGCGGCATGGCCGAGGTGTACCGCGCGCGCGTGCGCTCCGGTCCGTACGAGGGCTGGACGGTAGCGCTCAAGCGGCTCCTGCCCGCGCTCACCCGCGACCCGGCGTCGGTGGACCTCTTCCGCCGCGAGGCGCAGCTGTCGCGCCAGCTGGACCACCCGAACATCGTGAAGGTGTTGGACGCCGGGATGCTGGACGACGTGTCCTTCCTGGTGATGGACCTGGTGGACGGGCGCGACCTGGGCCACATCCTGCGCCGGTGCAAGGCGCGCGGGATTCCGCTCCCCGTCGACTTCGCGGTGTACCTGGCGAAGGTGTTGCTGGAGGCGCTCGCGTACGCGCACACCGCCACCGGACCGGACGGGACGCCGCTGGGCATCGTCCACTGCGACGTGTCCCCGTCCAACCTGTTCATCTCGCGGGTGGGGGAGATCAAGCTGGGCGACTTCGGCGTGTCGCGCGTGCTGGTGGACGGGAAGCTCCAGGGCGGCGAGGTGCTGGGCAAGCCGTACTACCTGTCCCCGGAGTCGCTGCAGGGCGCCGTCGCACCGGAGGCGGACCTGTGGGCCGCGAGCGTGGTGCTCTACGAGCTGCTCACGCTGGGCCGGCCCTTCGTGGGCACGACGCCGGAAGAGGTCTTCGCGGGCATCCTGTCGCGCAAGTACCGGCCCCTGAGGTCGGTGCGGGCGGACATCCCGGAGGCGCTGGACGCGGTGCTGGCGCGCGCGTTCGCTGAGAACCCCGAGGACCGCTTCCCGTCCGCGGAGGAGTACGCGAAGGCCCTGTCGCCGCACTTCGACGAGAACGTGGGCACGCCGCTGGCCATCGCTGCGGTGGTGCGCGGCCTGTTCGGCACCACGGACGAGATGCCCGTGTACCGGGGCTCGCCGCCGGCCAACGGCTCCCCTGACGACAACGGGTAGCCGGGCGGGCAGGGCCCTGGCGCGCGGCTTCCCAGCCGGTGGAGCCCGCTGCGGCACCTGCCCCGGATGATGACCTTTCCTCCCGCGAACATGCACCGGGAGGAATCCATGGCGACCGAGCGAAAGCAGCAGAAGCCCGAGAAGGAACAGCCCACCCGCGAGACGCGGCACGGCGACGAGCGACTTCCGCCCAAGGCCGATGAGGCCAAGGAGGGCATGCCTGGCTACGGACAGCCCGACCCGGAGGTTCGCGAGAAGAACCTGCCCGACCAGAAGTGGTGATCAGCCCAGCGCGCGCACCAGGGGCACGTGGGTGCACAGCGCTTCCACCACGCGCTCCACCTCCGCGCGCGTGGTGGACGGGCCCAGGCTGAAGCGCAGACTTCCGCGCGCCTGTGCCGGGGTGAGGCCCATGGCGCGCAGCACGTGGGATGGGGACAGCGTGCCGGACGCGCAGGCCGCTCCCGACGAGACGCGGATGTCCTCCAGGTCCAGCGCCATTAACAGCGCTTCGCCCTCCACGCCGTCGAAGCGCAGGTTGCTGGTGTTGGGCACCCGGGGCGCGGGGGCTCCGTTCACCGTCACGCCGGGCAGCCGCTGGAGCACCTGCTGTTCGAAGGCGTCGCGAAGGGCGGCGAGCCTCACGGCGGTGCCGGACTGATCCGCGGTGGCCAGCTCCAGGGCCAGGGCCAGGGCCTCGGCGTAGGGCACGTTCTGCGTCCCTCCGCGCCGGCCACCTTCCTGGTGCCCGGGCGTCAGCGCCCGCACGTCCACGCCCTTGCGCACCACGAGCACGCCCACGCCCTGGGGTCCTCCGAACTTGTGCGCGGAGAGGGAGAGGAGATCCGCGTCCACTTCACGCAAGGACAGCGGCACCTTGCCTGCGGCCTGCACCGCGTCCGTGTGGAAGAGGATGCCGCGCTGACGGCACGCGCGCGCGGCTTCCGCCACCGGCTGCAGCACGCCCGTCTCGTTGTTGGCCCACATCAGCGAACACAGCGCGGTGTCCGGCGTCAGCGCCTCCAGCACGGCCTCCAGCGGCACGCGGCCGTCGGCAGCGGGGGACAGCCGCACCACCTGGGCGCCGTCCTTCTCCAGCTGCGTGAGGGCTCCCAGCGCTGACGGGTGCTCCACCGTGGTGGACACCACGCGGCGGCGCTCCTTCACCGGCCGGGCCGCGTACGCCCCCAGAAGTGCGAGCGCATCCGCCTCGCTGCCGGAGGCGGTGAAGGTGATCTCCTTCGGCTCGCAGCCGAGCACGCGCGCCACCTTCGCTCGCGCCGCATCCAGCCGGCCCCGGGCCTCGCGCCCTCCGCCGTGCACGCTGGACGCGTTGCCGAAGCCGCCTTCCGTGAAGGCCCGCGCGAGCAGCGCGCCCACCTCCGCGCGCACCGGCGCGGCGGCGTTGTGATCCCAGTAGATCACGTGTCCTGCGCGGACAGCAGCGACACCGGCCGCTCCTCGGCGACACCGAAGGCATCGAGGAAGCGCGACACGACCTCGCGCTTGAGCGCCTTGCGCTTGTTCGCGCTGCCGGACAGGGGCAGCCGCGCGCCCGCCATGCTGCCGTGGCCGCCGGACGAACCGCCCAGGTCCTCGCACAGCTCGCGGATGAGGCGGCCCGCGTTCATGCGCCGGTCCTTCACGCGCAGGCTCAGGAAGAGCTGGTTGCGGAACGTCCCGTACGCCAGGGACCACTTCATCCCTTCCAGGTACATCATCCGCTCGGCGACCTCCGCCACCATGTCCGGGGAGTAGACCTCCTCCAGGTCGGTGATGATGGCGGTGCCGTAGACCTTCGCCTTCTCGATGGACGTGTGGAACAGCTGGAAGAAGCGCGCCGGCAGCTCCGGGTGCTCGATCTGTCCCAGCAGATCCTTGTCACAGCGGGGGAACAGCCACAGGTAGCTGTCCACGTCCGTCTGGGTCGTCTCACGGCCCAGGTCCCGCGTGTCCGCCTTGATGCCGTAGAAGAGCGCGGTGGCGATCTCCACGGACGGCTCCAGCCGGGCGGCCCGCAGGTACTCCACCAGCATCGTGGAGGTGGCGCCAAAGTCGCCGCCCACATCCGCGAAGGGCGCCAGCAGGCTCTCCTCGCGCAGCGGGTGGTGGTCCACCACCAGGTCCGCCCGGTAGCGCGCCGGCAGCGAGTGGTTGCGCACCGGCGGCTGCGTGTCCACCAGGCCGAAGAGGTCGTACTGGCTGAAGTCGATCTGCGACACGTGCGACACCGGCAGGTGCAGCACGCGCACGAAGGCGACGTTCTCCGCGCGCCCGATGATGCCGCCGTAGCCCACCTGGGCTTCGATGCCGGCCTTGCGCTCCAACAGGTGGGCGAGCGACACCGCCGCCGCCATGGAGTCAGGGTCCGGGTTGTCGTGCGTGAGGATGAGCGCCCGGCGATGGCCCTTGGCCACCTGGAGCAGGCGGCCCAGCTTGTCGGCGGCAGGCAACTTCGCCAACCGCGCTGGCGGAGGCTCCGTGAGCTCGCTCCCGGCGGGAAGCTGGGCGCGACGGCTTTGGAGGGTCGGGGTCACAGGCATGGGGATTCTTCTTTTACTTCCTCCGGCACGGGGATTCGAGAAGTCGGATGTTGTCCCCGTAACGTTCCGGAAAGGGTGTTTCCAACACCCCAATGGTGTCGACGTGCCGCGCGTTCTTCATGCCGCGGCGGGGGACGGGCGGGACGGTTGCCCCCTCGCCAGTCCCCCCATGGCACGCCGCCCCACGCGCTACTCCACGGTCTTGTACTTGCGGCCCAGGTCGCGGAAGTACTTCACGCCGTTGTCGAGCGAGTTCTCCATCGCGTCCATCAGCACCGTGCGGAAGACGGCCACGGGCGCGCGGAAGGACTCGTAGTAGCGCTGCCGGTCGATGGAGTGGATGACCGCGGGCATGTAGCCGTTGCGCAGCAGGATGAGGTTGCTGCACATGCGCCCCACCTTCCCGCTGTGCTCGGTGAAGGGGAAGATCTGCAGGAACTCGTGCTGCACCACCGCCGCCTGCTTGATGGGGTGGAACTCGCGGAACTCCGCGCTGGCGGTGTGGTCCACCAGCTTCTCCAGCCGGGCCTGGATCTTCGCGGGCTGGGTGATGTCGTGGAAGTAGGTGCGGTGCAGGGGCATGTCCTTGCGCAGCCCCGCGCGGTCGCGCTCCTTGGCCAGTTCCTTCTCCGTGCGCTCGCGGCGTTCCATGCGCGCGCGCTCCGCCAGGGCCTCCGGCGTGTTGCCCAGGAAGAGGTCGTGCATCCGCTTGATGGTGGTGAGCGTGAGCGCGGACTGCTTCTTCGCGCCCGCGGCCTCCTCGCGGATGAAGTCCGCCACGGCCTTGTGGTTGCGGATCTCCAGCACCACCGGGATCATGGAGGCTTCGGCCGCGGTGCGCTCCGGGAAGAGCGCGGCCATCAGCTCCTGGTGCGTGTACACGACGCCTTCGAGCGCTGCGTCGTGGTAGATCCACGACATCTCGAAGCGGTCGAGGTACTCACGCGCTGGCGGCTTGCCCTTGTAGATTTCAAGGTACTCGCGCAGCTGCTCGTTCTTCTCGTCGATGTCCTGGTAGCGTTCCTTCACGGACTGCGGCTCCTTCTCGCTCCGGCCCGCCCCGGGCGCTGATTCTCAAGAGGCTGCGCCGGGAGGTACAACGGCACGCGGAGTCTAGAAATTCCGCGCGGTTGGAACAAATAAAACCCGACTAGAGATTCACCAGGAACACTTCGCAGGCCTGATCGAGCAGGTCTTTTGAAAGGGCTGGCGGGATTTGCCGGTATCGGGCCGCGTCCCGGATGAGCGACACCAGGTCGCGGGGGTGGCAGGAGCGCATCTCCATGCTGCGCGGCTTGTAGTAGTGCTCCACCAGGTAGGTGATGGCCTGGTCCACGTAGGGAATGCCCGCCGCCTCGCACACCCGGCGGAAGATCTCCCGGTAGGACTCTTCGTCCGGATTGCCTACTTCAATCTTGTACTTGATGCGCCGGAGGAAGGCTTCGTCCACCAGCTCCTTGGGGTCCAGGTTGGTGGAGAAGACGAGGAGCTGGTCGAACGGAATCTCGAACTTCTTGCCGGTGTGCAGGGTGAGGAAGTCCACCCGCTTCTCCAGGGGGACGATCCACCGGTTGAGCAGGTCCGTGGGGTGGACCTTCTGGCGGCCGAAGTCGTCGATGAGGAGCATGCCGCCGTTGGCCTTCACCTGGAACGGCGCCTCGTAGAAGCGGGTGCTCTCCGAGTAGATGAGGTCCAGCGTCTCCAGCGTCAGCTCGCCGCCCACCACCACGGCGGGGCGCCGGCAGAGCGACCAGCGCTTGTCCATTTCGAAGGTCTGCCGGCGGCCGCCGGAGTCGCGGCCAATCTCCAGCGGCACGGCCGTGTGGATGATGCTGTCGAAGACCTTGATGATCTGGTTGTCGATTTCGAGGCAGTGCGGGACGAACACCTCGCCGCCGAACATGTGCGAGATGGCCTCCGCCAGGCTCGTCTTGCCGTTGCCCGGCGGGCCGTAGAGGAAGAGCGAGCGGCCGGAGTTCACGGCCGGGCCCAGCTTGTCCATCAGCTCCGCGGGGACGGTGAGGTGGCCCAGGGCGGCGACCAGGTCCTCCTGGCCCACGACGGGCGTCTCCTCCGTCTGGCTGCTGATGAGGGCGTTGTACTGCTCGATGGGGACGGGGGCGGGGCCCACGTAGGTGGAGCGGGTGAGGGCGTCACGCGCGTACTCGCGGCCCTTCTCCGTGAGGGCGAACTCCACGGACGCGCGGCCAAAGCCCTTGCCGCCGCGCAGGTCCACGAGCTTCTCCGCGGCGAGGAAGTCCACCACGTGCTCGACGACGCCGGACCAGGGCAGGCACATGCTCTCCGCGATGGCCATGCCCGTGCCGGTGCCCGCGTAGTACAGGAACTTGAGGCCCAGGTCCGCGAGCAGACCCATCCTCAGTCCCGTGTCCTCCAGCGACTTCGGCTCCGCGGGAGCGATGTCGAGGACGGAGGGGTTCTCCAGCTTGAACGGATTGTCGTCGTACGCGTGGCCGGCGGGAGGCATCGGGTACGGGTTCTACCCGATTCCCCCGGCCGCCGGGACTTCACGTCCGCGGACTGTCCGTCAAACGTAGGTCAGCCAGTCCGCATAGCGTTCTTCCTGGCCTCGCACGACGCGGAAGTACGTGTCCTGGACGAACCGGCTGATGGGGCCGGGCTTGCCGTCGCCCACCTGGCGGTTGTCCACCTCGCGCACGGGGGTGATCTCCGCGGCGGTGCCGGTGAAGAAGATCTCGTTGGAGATGTAGAGGGCGTCACGGGTGAAGGTGACCTCCTCGATGGTGGTGTGCCCGGCGTCGCGCAGCAGCTTCAGCACCGTGTCGCGGGTGATGCCGTCCAGGACGGGGGACGAGAGGGGCGGCGTCTTGATGATGCCCTTCTTGTTCACCATGAAGATGTTCTCGCCGGAGGCCTCCGCGACGAAGCCGCTGATGTCCAGGAGGATGGCTTCGTCGTAGCCGGCGAGCACCGCCTCGCGCTTGGCGAGGATGGAGTTGACGTACTGGCCGGTGATCTTCCCGCGCACCATGTTCACGTTCACGTGGTTGCGCGTGAAGGAGCTGACCTTGGCGCGGATGCCCTCCTTCATGCCCTTGTCGCCCAGGTACGCGCCCCAGTCCCAGGCGGTGATGCCCACGCGGGTGGGGTTCACCGCGCCCAGGCCCATGGCGCCGTCGCCCATGAAGGCCACCGGACGCAGGTAGGCGCCGTTGGCGAACTGCGCCTTCTGCTTGCGCAGCAGGTCCAGCGTGGCCTCGACCAGCTCGTCTTCGCTGTAAGGCATCTGCAGCATGATGATGTGCGCGGAGTCGAGCAGGCGGCGGATGTGCTCGCGCAGCCGGAAGACGGCGAGCCGGCCATCATGGGTCTTGTAGGCGCGGATGCCCTCGAAGACGCCCAGGCCGTAGTGGAGGGCGTGCGTCATCACGTGCACGTTGCCCTCGTCCCATTTCATCAGCTTCCCATCGAGCCAGATGTGTTCGGCGCGCAGCACGGAGGATGAGGTCGAGCTCATCGGGAAGGTCCTTGTCGGGCTAGGGGTGGGACGGCTTGGGGACTTGTATCCAGGGCCACCGGGGACGCAAAGCGTGAAACGCCAACGAACCGCCCAAGAGTCCCCTGGGGCGCGGCGCCCTGCGTCAGGCCTGGGCGATGGTGGGCAGGTTGGCGCGGGCCTTCTCGATGTCGCCTTCGTATTTGAGGACGAGGTTGAGCGTGGCGGCGACGACGTCCGCGCTGAGCGCTTCGGCGTTGAGCAGCGCCAGGCTCTGCGCCCAGTCCAGCGTCTCGCTGATGGACGGGGCCTTCTTCAGGTCCAACGCGCGGATGGCGGCCACGGCCTCCACCACCTGCTCGGCCAGCACCTGGGGAACCTCCGGCAGGCGCGAGCGGACGATCTTCAGCTCGCGCTCGCGGTCCGGGAAGTCGATGTGCAGGTGCAGACAGCGGCGCTTGAGCGCGTCGGACAGCTCGCGGGCGTTGTTGCTGGTGAGGATGACGCGGGGGATGTGCTTCGCCCGGATGGTGCCCAGCTCCGGCACCGTGACAGCGTTGTCAGAGAGGACCTCCAGGAGGAAGGCCTCGAACTCCGGATCCGCCTTGTCGATTTCATCCACCAGCAGCAGGGCCGGCGTGGGCGACAGCTGGGCCTGGAGGATGGGGCGGGGGAGGAGGAAGCGCTCGGAGAAGAACACCGCGTCGCCGGACGCGAGCCGGTCCGCGGCCTCCGCCAGCGTGGACGTGCCCTGGGTCAGCTCGCCAATCTTGTCCTTGAGCAGCTGGGTGTAGAGCAGCTGCTTGGCGTACTCCCACTCGTAGAGGGCCTTGGCCTCGTCCAGGCCCTCGTAGCACTGGAGGCGGAGGAAGGTCCGGTCCAGCGCCTGGGCCAGGGCCTTGGCCAGCTCCGTCTTGCCCACGCCGGCCGGGCCTTCCACCAGGATGGGCTTGCCCATGCGGTCCGCCAGGAACACCGCCGTGGCGATCTCCGGCGAGGACAGGTAGCCCACCGCTTCCAGGCGACGCGCCGCGTCCTCCACGCTGGTGAACGAGCGAATCTCCGGAGTCAGTTGAGGGGGGCTCACGGCCGTCAACTTAACCGACGGTTTCCCGCCGACTGCGGCAAAAATGCCAGGGTTGTGGGGGCGTCGTCCGCACTCTTGAGGGCCATGGGAGCTGTAACCCTGCGGAATCAGGGTGCGTAAATATTTGCGCACCGTGGGCATGCACCGTGCATCGAAGCGTGCGTATCTCAGGACGAACGAGGTCGCGGGTCATGTGGGCGTGGATGAAGCTGGCGATGGCGGTGTTGGTGGTGGTGATGCCGGGGGGCTTCCCCCTCGTGCTGGCGTACATCGCGACGCGGACGTTGCTGGAGCGCTGGCGGCAGGCGCAGGCGCAGGCCCGGGAAGAGGGGCGGCCGGTGTCGGTGGTGCGGGACGTGGTGAGCGAGCTGCACTTCCGGGACCTCATCCGTGAGGCGCGGGCGGCCACGGCGCTGTAACCGGCAGCACCCGTCTTGAGATGGACGAAGGGCCCGGCACTCCCTGGGAGTGCGCGGGCCCTTGTCGTTTCCGGCCGCTTCCTGTGGACGCGCCCTCCCGGTGAGGGGAGGGCGGGGCGCAGGGCTACTTGTCGAGCTCGTCGACGAGCGCCGTCCAGTCGTCCTCACCGCCTTCGGGGGCGGTGGGCAGCTGCATCACCATGGTGCGCTCCGGGGCGTCCTCGTCCACGGGGACGGGAGCCGGGGCGGCGGCCTTCTTCGCGGCGGGCTTGGCGGCGGCCTTCGCCGGGGGCTTGGCGGCGGCCGGGATGACCGGGTTCGCCTGGACCGTGGCGGCCAGGTGCTCGTCCTCGGTGGCCTTGGCGCCCGCCTTCGCGGCGGGGGCGGCGGCGGCCGGGGCCTTGGTCTTGTAGCGGGCCAGCTCCAGCTCGGCGACCTTGAGCGCCTTGCTCTTCTCCTGGACGGACGTCTGGAGACGGGCGACCTCCTGGGCCTTGATGGCCTCGCGGCGCTCGAGCTCCGCCTTCTGCTTGGCGTTGAGGTCCTCCAGCTCCTTGGCCTGCCGGGCCTCCAGGTCCTTGCGCTCCTTCTGCGCCGTGGCGGCCTTCGCGGCCGCTTCGTTGGCCTTGGTCTCCGCCGCGGCGACGCGGGCGTTGAGGTCCTTCTCCGCGCGGGCGCGGGTGCTCTGGGCGTTCTCCAGCGCCAGCTCCAGGTCCTGGGCCTTCTTGGTGCGGGCCTGCAGCTGGGCCTGGGCGTCCTTGAGCTTCGCGTCCGTGTCGGCGGCGGCCTTCTGGGCCTCCTGGGTCAGCTGCGCGATGCGCTGCTCCGCCTTCGCGAACTTCGCGGCCACGTCGTCGGCCTGCTTCTTCGCCTCGGCGGCGGCGGCCTGCGCCTGCTGGGCCTGCTGCTGCGCCTGGGCCTGGGCCTGCTGGAGCTGTCCGGCCAGTCCGTCGCGCTCGCTGGCGAGCTTCTTCTGCTGCTGCGCGGCCTGCTGCAGCTGCGCGTCGCGGTCCGCGACGGCCTTGCGCGCGCCGTCCAGTTCGCCGGAGACGTTGCCCAGCTGCTGGTTGAGCGCGTCCGCCTGCTTCTTCGCCTCGGAGGCCTGGGCCTCCAGCTGGCCTTCCAGCTGCTTCACCTGCTCCGTGCGGGTGGCGACCTCGCGGTTGAGCACCTCCGCCTGACGCATCTTCTCCTGCGTCACGTGCGTGAGCTTGCGGAGCGTGTCCGACAGCTCCTTGCCCTTGGTGTCGACCTCGTTCTGGAGGAGCTCCTCACGGCGCTGCGACTCGTGGGTGAGCGTCTGGAGGCGGTCCTCCAGGTGGTGCCGCGCGTTCTCCGTCTGCGCGAGCGTGGAGGACAGCTGCGTGACTTCCGACACGCGCGTGCCCAGCTCGTGCTTGGTGACGATGAGCTGTTCGGCCAGGTCCTCGCCGTTGGCCTGGGACTCGTTGAGCTGGCGCGTGAGCTCCGCCTGCATGCTGGCGGCGGCCTGGCGGGCCTGCGCGTGGGCCTGCTCCTCGCGGGCCAGCGCATCCTGGGTGCTGGCGAGCTGGCCCTGCGTGTCGGCCAGCTGCTGCGACGTGGCGTTCAGCTCCGCGAACAGGTTGTCTCGCTCGCCGGTGAGGGCGTTGATGCGCGCGGTGGTCTCCTCCGCGAGCGCCGCGTGGGCGGTGCGCTCGGCGTCGTAGAGCCCCTGCGTTTCGGACAGGTCCGCGCGCAGCTGGCCAATCTGGCCGGTGAGGTCCTGCTCCAGCGAGTCCTTCGCGGCGTTGAGCGCCTGCAGCTCCGCGATGCGCGCGTCGCGCTCCTCGGTGGTGCGGGCGAGGAGGCCGTTGGTCTCCTGGAGGATGTCGCGGGTCTCGTTCAGCTCCGCGTCCAGCTCGTCGCGGTGCGAGGTCACCTTCGCCAGGTCGCCGCGCGTCGCCTCCAGGGTCTCCTGGGTCTGCGTGAGCGTCTGGCTGGTGGCCTCCAGCTCGCCGCGCGTCTCCGCGAGCGTGCCTTCGGTGCTGGAGAGGGTGCCCTGCGTGTCGGAGAGCGTGGCCTCCGTGCGCGCCAGCGTGTCCTGCGTCTGCGCGAGCGTCGCCTCGGTGGTGGCCAGCGTCTGGCTGGTGGCCTCCAGCTCGCCCTGGGTGGACGCGAGCGTGGCCTCCGTGTTGGCGAGCCGCGACTGCGTGTCCGTCAGGGTCTGGCTGGTGGCTTCCAGCTCACCGCGCGTCTGCGCGAGCGTGCCCTCGGTGCTGGCGAGCGTGCCCTGCGTGTCGGAGAGGGTCTGGCTGGTCGCGTCCAGCTCACCGCGCGTGGTGGAGAGCGTCTCCTCCGTCTGCGCGAGCCGGGACTGGGTGTCCGCGAGGGTCTGGCTGGTGGCCTCCAGCTCGCCGCGCGTCTCCGCGAGCGTGCCTTCGGTGCTGGAGAGGGTGCCCTGCGTGTCGGAGAGCGTGGCCTCCGTGCGCGCCAGCGTGTCCTGCGTCTGCGCGAGCGTCGCCTCGGTGGTGGCCAGCGTCTGGCTGGTGGCCTCCAGTTCGCCGCGCGTGGTGGAGAGCGTCTCCTCCGTCTGCGCGAGGCGCGTCTGCGTCTCGGAGAGCTGCTGGCTGGTGGCCTCCAGCTCGCCACGCGTCTCCGCCAGCGTGCCTTCGGTGTTGGAGAGGGTGGTCTGCGTCTCGGAGAGCTGCTGGCTGGTGGCTTCCAGCTCGCCGCGCGTCTCCGCGAGGGTGGCTTCCGTGCTGGAGAGCGTGCCCTGCGTCTCGGAGAGCTGCTGGCTCGTGGCCTCCAGGTTGCCGGTCAGCTCGGAGATGCGCGCGTCGCGGTCGGCGACGTCGGTCTGCAGGCCCTCGATGGTGCTGTCGCGCTGCGCGACGGTGTCCTCGAGCGAGGCCACGCGCGCGGAGAGCTGTTCGCCCTGGCGCTGGGCCGCGTCCAGCTGCTCGGTGAGCGCCTGGATCTGGCCGTTGAGGTCCGCCTCCAGGGCGTCCTTCGCCGCGCGCAGGTCCTCCAGCTGGCTGGTGAGGTCCTGCTCCAGCGCGTCCTTGGCCTGCTGGAGCGCCTGGATCTCGCCGTTCAGCTCGTTCTCGCGGTCCTCCAGGTGCGTCTTGACGGCTTCGACTTCGCCTTCCAGTTCACCGATGCGCTCGCGGTGCTGCTGGATGGTGGCGTTGAGCTCCGCCTCGCTGTTCTCGTTGCGGGCGATGGTCTCCTGCAGCTCGCGGTCGAGCGCGGAGATCTTCCCGTCGCGCTCCTCCACGCGCTGCGTGAGGTCCGCCTCCAGGGCGTCCTTGTCCAGCCGGAGCTGGTCGCGCTCGCCGGTGACGCGCGCGATGTCGGACTCCAGGTCCGCCACCTGCTGCGTGAGGCGCTGCTCCAGGGCGGCGCGCTCGGCGTTGAGGCGTTCAATCTCCGCGTCCGAACGGCTGGCGTGCTCCTCCGCCGTGGTGGACCGGGCCTCCAGGCCGCGCACGGTGGCGTCGCGCTCCTGCTCCGTCTGGGTCAGCCGCTCCTGGAGGGCCTGAAGCTCGCCGTCCAGTTCGGCGTAGCGCTGGTCGCGCTCGCTGACGGTGCGGGACAGCTCGGACTCGAACTGATCACCCCGGTCGCGCAGCTGGACGATGTCCGCCTCGTTGGCGCGGACGGTGTCCTGGAGCTTCTGCTCCTTGACCTCGAACTCCAGCGTGACGACGCCGAGGTGCTTCTCCAGCTTGTCGAACTCGTTGCGCCAGCTCTCCAGGTCCGTGCCGCGCCGGGCCAGCTCCTCGTCGCGGAGGTTGACCTCCTTGCGCAGGACGTTGATGTCCTTTTCCTTGGAGGCGACGACCTCGATGAGGTCCTTCTCCGAGGAGAACTTCTGGAGCAGCAGGTCGTCGACGGTGGCGCCGTGCTCGCGCTCCTTCTGGACGATGGACTGCTGCGCGTCGTTGAAGCGCCGCAGCAGGTCGTCCACCTGCATCTTCAGGCCCTGCAGCTCCACGTCCTTCTCGTGGAGGCGGTCCTCGACGGAGAGCAGCTCTCGCTCGCGGACGCTCCAGATTTCGGACAGGCGCGCGAGCTGGGCTTCCCGCGTCTTCAGCTCGTCCCGGAGGATTTGAATCTTGCCCTCGGGTGTGCCCATCAGCTCGCGGCGCGGGGGCGGGCGCTTGAGCTGGCGCGACTCGGCGAGCAGCTCCGCCTTGCGGTCCGCGATGGACGAGAAGGCCCGGTCCATGAAGGCCTTGTCCTCGTCCGTCATCGCGCTGCGGCGCTCGCGCTTGGGCAGCTTGGGCGGAGCGCCCGTGCGCACGCCGGGCATGGGCGGCGGGGCTTCACGCGGTGCGCCAGAGAGCGCGGCGTCCAGGTCCGCGTCCGTCTCGTCGGAGCCAGGGGGCACGATGCCCGCGCTCATGGAGGCCAGCTCGCCCATCTCGAAGGGGATGACGAGGTAGCCGTCCGCGGCGGCCGGGGTCTCACGGTGTTTGTTCAGACCCTCCACGCCGGAATCGGAGGAGAGCAGGAGGACCTTCAGGTTCTGGCCCCACTTGCCCTTCTTGATCTGCCCACAGAGAGCGAAGCCGGACTGGTCCGGCAGCTCCGCGCGCACGACGACGAGGTCGGGTCGGCGCTTCTCCAGCTCCCGCTGCGCGTCTGACGCAGTGGTGGCCATGGCCGTGTTGTAGCCCGCGCTCTTGAGCACGGAGGCCATGCTGAGTGCGAAGTCGTTCTGGCTTTCGACGATGAGGACGCGACGCTCCATGAAGCCCTTCACCCAGCAAAAAGTGCAGTGAAAACCGCCACATCCTATCGGGCGGGCGCAAGGCTTGGGAAGTTTCCGAGCAGTGCTCGGTCGGCTGCCTCACGAGTTCTTGCCGCGAACCGCTCCCTGTCCGACAGGGGGGACCGACCCGGGGGACGCGTCCGCATCCGGATCCCGCCCGGGGAAGTTGGTGGGCGGGGTGGGC
>NZ_RAWE01000058.1 GCF_003611695.1 Corallococcus carmarthensis
GTGGTGGGGCTGGTGGTGGTCGACGACCCGGTTTCACTGGGGCCGGGCACTCCCGGCGCCGGCGAGGTGCCCGGCACGGGCGTGGGCACGGAGCCCGGCGACAGGGTGCCGGGCGAGGCGGTCGAGGTCCCCGGAGCCCCCGTCCCCGGAGCGTTCGAGGGAGCGGGCGTGGGTGCGATTTGCGCGCCCGACACGCCACCGGTGAGCATCATTGCCACTGCGACGACCCTGCCGACTTCTCTGCCCATGCTGTGGTCCGCCTCGTGTGCGACCGGGCATATCCGGAAGCCCGCGACGGTGCAGCATTTCTGTGCACCCTTGGGCCCTGCCGGATGTCGGCTTCCATCCAGTCGGCTCGCGCGGGAAGGCGCGTAGAGGGCGTGACAGTCGCGGACATTCAGTACAGACAAAGCTTGGTCGGCGCGCGCAAGGACCGCAGAATCCCGCGCCGGTTTCGACGCCTTCCTTCAAGGAAAACCCCATGGCCTACACCGACCGCGTCAAGCAGATCCTCTCCTGGTATCCCTCCGACTCCCCCGGCACGCTGACGAACCTGGCGCGCCTGCTCAACCACGGCACGCTCGCCGGCACGGGCAAGCTGGTCATCCTCCCGGTGGATCAGGGCTTCGAGCACGGCCCCGCGCGCTCCTTCGGTCCGAACCCCGCCGGGTATGATCCTGACTACCACGCGCAGCTGGCCATCGAGTCCGGCTGCAACGCGTACGCGGCGCCGCTGGGCTTCCTGGAGGCCGTCGCGGGCAAGCTCCAGGGCGAGATCCCCCTCATCCTGAAGGTGAACAACTCCGACTCGCTGGCCAAGACGGCCGCGCCCATGTCCGCGGTGACGTCGTCCGTGAAGGACGCGGTGCGCCTGGGCTGCGTGGCGGTGGGCTACACCATCTACCCGGGCTCCGCGGCCCGCAACGAGCAGTACGAGGACCTGCGCGACATCATCGCGGAGGCCAAGTCCTACGGTCTGCCCACGGTGCTCTGGGCCTACCCGCGCGGCGCGCTGTCCAAGGAGGGTGAGACGGCCATCGACGTGGTGGCGTACGCGGCGCAGATCAGCGCGCAGCTGGGCGCGCACATCATCAAGGTGAAGCCGCCCACGGACTTCCTGGAGCAGGCGGAGGCGAAGAAGGCCTTCGAGAAGGCGAACATCTCCACCAAGACGCTCGCGGACCGCGTGCGCGAGGTGGTGCGCTCCGCGTTCAACGGCAAGCGCATCGTCATCTTCTCCGGCGGCGAGTCGAAGGAGACGTCCGCCCTCATCGACGACATCCGGCAGATCCACCAGGGTGGCGGCTTCGGCTCCATCATGGGCCGCAACGCGTTCCAGCGGCCGCACGCCGAGTCCATCAAGCTGCTCAAGGACGTGATGAACATCTTCGCGGGCAAGTAGCCCCCCGCGCGCTGTCACCCGTGGCGTGGCGCCCTTCCCGTCCTGACTGTTCGCGGGACGGGCTCCATGTCCGGGGACCGTTCCGCCGTCAACGCTGGCGGGCGGTCCGGGCCTTGGACGGCCGGACTCCACGTGCCCTCCCCTGGCCCGGGCGCCGGGGTTCGATTACGGAACGGAGATGAGTCAGGGATCCAGGACGCCCGGCGCTGGCGGCTCGGAAGCGCCCACGCTGGAGCCGGACGACGCGGACCGCGCGGCCCAGGAGGTGCTCGCCGGAGGCGGCGAGATGGGCGCGCTGATGCGGTCCATGGACTGGTCCCAGACGCCGCTGGGTCCGGTGTCCTCCTGGCCGCAGTCCCTGCGCACCATCGCCAGCACCGTCATCCACTCGGGCTTCCCCATGATGGTGTTCTGGGGGCCGCGGCTGGTGAAGCTCTACAACGACGCCTACCGCCCCATGCTGGGCGGCAAGCACCCCTTCGCCATGGGGCGGCCCGGGCGCGAGGTCTGGGCGGAGATCTGGGACGACATCGGCCCGTGGATCGAGCAGGTCCGCACCGAGGGCCGCGCCATCCTGGCGGAGAACCAGCGCCTCTTCCTCGAGCGCAACGGCTTCCTGGAGGAGACCTACTTCACCTTCTCCTACAGCCCCGTCCGCGACGAGTCGGGGGCCGTCAACGGGGTGCTGGACACGGCGGTGGAGACCACCAGCCAGGTGCTGGACGCGCGCCGCCTCAGGACGCTGCACGAAGTGGCCTCGCGCGCGGGCGGGAGCCTCCGCGTCCAGGACGCGTGCATCCAGGCCATGGAGGCGCTCGCCACCAACCCCGAGGACCTGCCCTTCGCGCTGCTCTACCGCATCGACGCGGACGGCGCCCAGGCCCGGCTGGAGGCGCGCATGGGTCTGGAGGGGAATGGGGCCTTCTGCCCTGGAGAGGTGGGCCTGGATCCGGGCGCGGCCGCTCCCTGGCCCCTGGCCCAGGTGATCCGCTCCGGACAGGCCGAGCGGGTCCACGGGCTGGAGGCGCGCTTCGGTCCCCTCCCCTTGCGCGGCGGCGTGCCGCAGCCGGGCTCCGCGCTCGTCCTCCCCGTGGCCCGCTCCGGCGAGTCGAACCCGACGGGCCTGCTGGTGCTGGGCCTGTCCCCCCGGCTGCCGGCGGATGCGTCGTACCTGTCGTTCCTGGAGCTGGTCGCCGGGGGGCTGGGCGCGGCACGCTCCGGGGCCCGCGCGTACGAGGACGCCCGGCGGCAGGCGGAGTCCCTGGCGGAGCTGGACCGGGCGAAGACGGCCTTCTTCTCCAACGTCAGCCATGAGTTCCGCACGCCGCTGACGCTGATGCTGGGGCCGCTGGCGGACGCGCTCACGGATCCGGAGCATCCCCTGCACTCCCGGCAGCGGGAGCGGTTGATGCTCGTGCAGCGCAACAGCCAGCGGCTGCTCAAGCTGGTGAACAGCCTGCTCGACTTCAGCCGCCTGGAGGCGGGCCGCATGCGGGCCCTCTTCGAGCCCACGGACCTGGGGCCGCTCACCGCGGGGCTCGCGGGCGCGTTCGATTCGCTGGTGGCGAAGGCGGGGCTGCGGCTCCAGGTGGACTGCCCCCGCCTGTCCACGCCCGTCTGGGTGGACCGCGATCTCTGGGAGAAGGTCGTCCTCAACCTCCTCTCCAACGCCTTCAAGTTCACCTTCCAGGGCACCCTCACCGTCCGCTTGCGCGAGCACGCCGACCGGGTGGAGCTGTCCGTCAGCGACACGGGGATGGGCATCCCCGCGCACGAGCTGCCCCGCGTCTTCGAGCGCTTCCATCGGGTGGAGGGCGTGCGGGGCCGCAGCCATGAGGGCAGCGGCATTGGCCTGGCGCTGGTGCGCGAGCTGGTGGAGCTGCACGGCGGCCGCATCTGCGCGAAGAGCACCGTGGATCAGGGCAGCACCTTCACGGTGTCGCTGCCCAAGGGCACGGCGCACCTGCCGCAGGAGCAGCTGAGGAAGCCCGCCCAGGAGCCCCTCCGGGCCCCGAACCCGGAGGTCTTCGTCCAGGAGGCGGCGCAGTGGCTGTCGGACTCGGCGGACGACACGCCCGTGCCCGTCCCCGTCCCGGAGGCGCCCCCGGGCGTCGTGCGGGGCCACGTGCTCCTGGCGGACGACAACGCGGACATGCGCGACTACGTGCGGCGGTCGCTGGAGGGACGCTTCACGGTGACGGCGGTGGCGGACGGCCGCTCCGCGCTGGCCCTGGCGCGGCAACGGCCGCCGGACGTGGTGCTGTCGGACGTGATGATGCCGGGGCTGGACGGCTTCGCGCTCCTGCGTGCGCTGAAGGAGGATCCGCGCACGGCCCACGTCCCCGTCATCCTCCTGTCCGCGCGCGCGGGCGAGGAGGCGAAGGTGGAGGGCCTCACCGCCGGCGCGGACGACTACCTGGTGAAGCCCTTCGGCGTGCGCGAACTGGTGGCGCGGCTGGAGGGAACGGTGAACGCGGCGCGGGGCCGCGCCCAGCGCGAGGAGCTGCTCGAGGCCCTCCAGCTGTCGGAGACGCGCTACCGGCTGGCCACCCGGGCCACGAAGGACGCCGTCTGGGACCTGGACCTCCGCACGCAACAGCTGACCTGGAGCGAGGGCATCTACACGCTCTTCGGCTACGCGGCCGGCGAGGTGCCCCCCGGCCTGGACTGGTGGACGGACGCCGTCCATCCGGAGGACCGCGAGCAGGCCGTGGAGAGCCTCCACGCCATCGCCGACGCGCCCGGCGGCAGCGACTGGCGCGCCGAGTACCGCTTCCGCCGGCGGGACGGCACCTATGCCCAGGTGGAGGACCGCGGCTGGGTGGTGCGCGATGCCGCCGGCACGGCGGTGCGCATGGTGGGCGCCATGCAGGACGTCACCCTGCGCAAGGCCGCGGACGCCGCCCTGCGCCGCAGCGAGGAGGAGTTCCGCACGCTCGCGGAGGCGCTGCCCGAAGCCGTCTTCGTCACCACCCCGGATGGCGCGTTCACCTACGTGAATGCCGTCCTGTCGGAGCAGACCGGCCTGAGCGCGGAGGTGCTGTTGGACCGGGGCTACCGGCGCGTCATCCACCCCGACGACATGGCCCCCAGCGGCGAGCTCTGGGCGGAGGCGCTGAAGCGCGGAGAGCGCTTCCAGACCGAGCACCGGGTGCTCTACCGGGACGGCCAGTACCGCTGGCACCTGGTGCGCGCCCTGTCCGTGAAGGACGCGGAGGGCCGGGTGCTCAAGTGGGTGGGCACCTCCATGGACGTCCACGAGCTGCGCCAGGCCCAGGCGCAGCAACAGCAGCGCGCGGACTTCGAACAGCAGCTCATCGGCATCGTCAGCCACGACCTGCGCAACCCCGTGAGCGCCATCCTCCTGGGCGCCGCCAGCCTGATGCGCCGCGAGGAACTGGACGACCGCAGCACCAAGGCCGTCAGCCGGATCCAGTCCGCCGCGGAGCGGGCCCACCGGATGATCCGCGACCTGCTCGACTTCACCCAGGCGCGCCTGGGCGGAGGGCTGCGCATCCAGCGCCGCGCGTCGGACCTGCACGAAATCGTGGACGGCGTGCTGGAGGAGATCGACGCCACACACCCGGACCGGGAGATCCGCCGGCGCCGGAGCGGCAGCGGCCTGGGCGACTGGGATCCGGACCGGCTGGGGCAGATGGCCCAGAACCTGGTGACCAACGCGCTGAAGTACAGCCCCCGGGACACGCCCGTCCTCGTGGAGACGCACGGCGGGGGCGAAGCGGTGACGCTGTCCATCCACAACGAGGGGCCGCCCATCCCCCCGGGGCGCCTGAGCCAGCTCTTCCAGCCGCTGCAGCGCGCCAGCGGCGAGGTGGACAACAGCAGCCGGAGCATCGGGCTGGGGCTCTACATCGTGAAGCAGCTGGTGGAGGCCCACGGCGGCACCGTCACCGTGACATCCACCGCCGACGCGGGCACCACCTTCACCGTGCGGCTTCCCCGCCACGTCCCGGCGGCGGTCGCGGTCTGGGCGAGCCCGTAGCGAAGGCTCCAGGGCCGCACCCGGCGGAGGCCCCAAAAGCGAAAGGCCCGCGAGATTTCTCTCGCGGGCCTCTCTCAATTCAGTGTGGAGCTAACCGGGATCGAACCGGTGACCTCTTGAATGCCATTCAAGCGCTCTCCCAGCTGAGCTATAGCCCCGACTTTTGCTGCGTGCTTCCCGGTCCGCCGTGGGGGGCGGCCCGTGCCGTGAAGGCGGCGCGACTTCTACGGCTTCTTCGTTCCCGTTGCCACAACTTTTTGCGGCTTCGCGACGCTTTTTACCTTCAACCGTTCCGCCACCTCTTCCCCTTCCCGGAGCAGGTCGGTGAGGGACGCGGCGTGGTCCGCCGCCGCCTTCTCCGCCGCCGCGATGGACTGGAGATACCGGGCAAAGCCCTGGGGCAGCTCCAGCCTGCCCGCCTGCACGGCCTGCCACACGGCCTCGCCGAGCTCGCGGTGGGTCTGCTCCTTCTTGTCCTTGAGGAAGGCCGCCTTGCCGTTGGCCCGCGCAAGCTCCGTGTTGCGCTCGACCGCCTCCCGCAGCTTGGCCAGCTTGGACTCGGCCGCCTGGAAGGCTTCGTTGATCTGCCGCATCACTTCGGTCTGCTTCGGATCTGCCGCCACGGCTGTCACCCTCGGGAGAGGAGAAGGTCGCTCGTGCGTAACGTGGCGGCTCGGCGACTGTCAACCCGCCTTGCGGACCAGCCGGGCGGCGAAGAAGCCCCCGCCGGGGACCCGGGGTGGCAGGGCGCGCAGGAAGGGGCCGTCCACCCCCACCTGGAGCTCCGGCGCCCACCCTTCCCCCACCGGCTCCAGGGCGAAGCCCGGGTGCTTCGCGAGGAAGCCCTCCACCACCGCGTCGTTCTCCTCCGGCAGCACGGAGCACGTGGCGTAGACGATGCGCGCCCCGGGCTTCACCTGCGCGGCCACCTCCGCGAGCAGCGCGGACTGCGTGGCCTGGAACTCCGAGATGGCCTTCGCGGACAGCTTCCACTTCTGATCCGGCTCGCGCGCCAGCGACCCCGTCCCGCTGCACGGCGCGTCCACCAGCACCACGTCCACCGCGTCCAGCGGCACCGGGTGCGGGAACGCCACCTGCTTCAGGCCGAACTCACGCACCCGGTCGCGCGCGTCCGAAAGCCGCCGCTTGGAGCGGTCCCCCGCGAGCACCTTCCCCTTCGCGCCCACCAGGTCCGCGAGCCCCAGCGTCTTGCCGCCGGCCCCCGCGCACACGTCCGCCACGGCGAGCCCCGTCAGCGACGCCCCGGGCGGCAGGCACGCCAGGACGATGAGCTGACTGCCCACGTCCTGCACCTGGAGCCGCCGGCCCTTCATCGTCCGCGACTCGAAGATGCGGTGGCTTGCGTCCGCGACACGCAGCGCGTCCGGAGCGCACGGCACCGCCTCCGCCGCCACGCCCTCCTCCGCCAGCGCCGCGAGCACCGCGTCCCGCGTCCCCGGAGGCCGCGCGCGGAAGTGCAGCGAGGGCTCCTCATCCAACGACGCCATCAGCCCCGCGAGCGTCGCCTCCGGATACACCTGCGACAGCCGCTGCGTGAGCCACCCCGGGAACGAGTACCGGGTGGCCAGCCGCTCGACGACGGCCTCCGCGCCCTCCGCCGCGGGAGGCTCCGCGAGAGGCTTCGTCACCAGCCCCTCCAGCACCGCGTCATGCAGCGTGCGCGGACGCACCGGCCCCGGCAGCTTCACCTCCGGGCCGATGCGCGCCCAGGCCTCGCCACAGAAGAGCCTGCGCCAGAGCGTGTAGCGCACCAGCGCCTGGTCCTCCGTGAGCACGTGCTTCCCCGGCGAATGCCCCAGCTGCCGCGCCGCCAGGTCCAACAGGCGCGTGTGCCGGGACAGCTCGCGCGCCGCCAGGGCCACGAAGCGCCGCTCCTGCCCGCCCAGCCCTTCCGCGTCCCGCAGCGCGGTGGCGAGCGCGGCCTTCAGCGGTTCGCCCTTGAGGACGGCGATGTGCGTTTCAATGGCCGCGGTGGCCGCGCGCCGGGACGGACGCCCCAGACGTGACGGATCATGCGGCGTGGGCCAGAGGGGGATGTCCAAGGGTGACCTCTTCGCCTAGCCGCGCAGCGGCACGCACACGGCCAGCGCACCGGCTTGCGTCTTCACCTGGGGCGACGCGCCCAGGGCCAGGAAGAGGTAGCACGGCGCGGCATAGCGCTCCCCGTCCAGCTCCAGGTCGCCCTCCATCAGGAGGATCCCGTGGGCACACTGGGGGCGGCTCCAGGCGAAGGCGGCCTCGGGTGCCAGCCGCATCCACATCCGGGCGCTGTCCGGCACTGCACCCGCGCACCGCACTCCGGGCGAAGGCTCCATCCAGTCCGGCGAGTCCCCGGACAGGGGCTCCCGGGCCGCGGCGGCCACCTGGCGCTTGAGGTCCAGGAAGCGCTCCACCAGCCCCAGGATGTCATCCACCTGGAAGGGTTTGATCAACAGCGCGTCCGGCTCCAAGGGGTGAAGGACCTGGGCGACCTCGTCGGGACCGGCGGCGCTGACGATGGCCACCGGGTGGCGCTGGCGGCGCGCGGCCTCCAGGACGCCCCGGCCGTCCGCGTGCCCTCCGGCGATGCGCATGTCGGTCATCACCAGCTCGAAGCGGTCCGCCGCCAGGGCGCGCAGCGCTTCGTCGAGGGTGCCCACCGCCTGCACGTCCGCCAGCTCGGAGACCAGCTCTCCCATTCCTTCGCGGAGGCTCGGGTCGTCCTCGACCAGCAGCACCTTCATCGCGTCTTCCAGCGCGGGGGACAGGGGGGCGCTTTCACGTTCGGGCGGTCCGGAAGACGGCATCTCGGGCGCCGGGTCTGCGTTTGAAGATGGCCCTCCCCGGACTCGAACCGGGACGCGGGGTCAGCCGCAGCGGATTTTGAGTCCGCCTCGTCTACCAATTTCGACAGAGGGCCCCTTGGGTGTGAGCGAGGCGGCCGAACGTATATCGCGCCTTCGGTTCGTGTGCATCCGAAGATTGCGGTGGTCCACGCACACCGCTAAAGGGGCAGCGCATGTACAACCTCCTCATCTCCCTGGCCGTCGGGCTGGCGGTCGGCGTGCTGGTGAAGTTCGCCGGCGGCTTCTCCTGGTGGGCCGGCATCGTGCCCGGCGTCATCGCCCTCTTCGCCACCTACATCGTGCTCGCCCGCCGGGTCTCCACCCGGGTCCAGGCACTGATGACGACGGTGCAGAATGATCTCCAGGGCCAGCCCGCCAACCAGAAGGAAGCCCAGGGGCGCGTGGACCGGGCCGTCAAGACGCTGGAGCAGGGCCTCGTCTGGGACAAGTGGCAGTTCCTCATCGGGCCGGAGCTGCACGCGCAGATCGGCATGCTGAAGTACATGGTGAAGGACCTGGACGGCGCGAAGCCCCACCTGGAGAAGGCCAGCGGCCGCAACTACATGGCCAAGGCCATGGAGGGCGCCCTGCACTTCCGCCGCAACGACGTGCCCGCCATGAAGACGTCCTTCGAGGCCGCGGTGAAGAGCGGCAAGAAGGAGTCCATCGTCTGGGCCGTGTACGCGTGGTGCCTCCTGCAGCAGAAGGACAAGGACGGGGCCCAGCGCGTGCTCGCACGCGGCGTGGAGCTGAACCCCTCCGACGAGAAGCTCAAGGGCAGCCTCGCCCAGCTGCAGAACGACAAGCGCCTGAAGATGAAGCCCTACGAGCCGCTCTGGTGGCAGTTCGGCCTGGAGGCGCCGCCGATGATGCCGCCCATGGGTGGCCGCCGCGTGCAGTTCACGAACCGGCGCTGAAGGCGCGGTGGCAGTGATGGCCCGGCGCCACCGCAATGGCGCCGGAGTCCCCCTTCGCGGCCCGCCGCGATCCCCTTCGCGGCCTGCCGCGATCCCGTCGATGGCGCCGCTTCGTCGCGCGCTTCCGGGGAGTACCCAACGGATCAGCCGCTCCACCCCACCTCCGGGCGCCCCTCCGGAGCGGCCCGCGTCCGGCAATTCCTACCGTGCGCGCCGCGCCCACGCTGCAACGTCTTCCGGTCGTCTTGTTGGCTGTCGCGCTGCCCCCCTTGCAACCCCCTGAAAAGAGGCCGGCCGTCGCGTGCAGCGCGGGGCACAGGGCTTGCTCTCGGGCAGGGACACGCGGGCGTCCGGGGCGGAAGACTCCAAAGCCCCCGCGGAGGCGGACGGGCTTGGCAGCCGGAGGTCTCGGGTGAAGGTTGGATGGGTGGGTGGGTGCTTGCAGAACGAGGCGGCGGCGGGTGCGCGTGGGGCGCAAGGGCGTGGGGAGCACCTCGAAGGGCGTGGCGCCCGAGACTTTCGGCCTGCCATTTCGGGACAGGCAAGCGGAGCGAACCAGTTCATGGAACGGCACGGCCGTAGCAGTGAGCGCGCGCTCCTGCTCATCATCGAGGACGACACCGGCGTACGCGAAGGCCTGATGGACCTGCTCGCCCCGCGCTTCGACGTGCTGGCCGCGGCGGACGCGGACGCGGGCGTGGAGCTGGCACGCGAGCACCGCCCGGACCTGGTGCTGCTGGATCGCTTCCTGCCCTCCGGGGATGGGCTGGCGGTCCTGGAGACGCTCCAGGGCGACGTGCGCACGGAGACGGTGCCGGTCATCTTCCTCACAGGGGACGCGGACGAGGCGACCCTGGAGAAATGCCTGGAGATGGGCGCCGTGGACTTCATCCACAAGCCGGCGAGCTCGCGCGAACTGCTCGCCCGCATCGACCGCGCGGTGCGCCAGAGCGAGCAGCAGCGCAAGCTCCAGGTGCTGGCGCAGACGGACGCGCTCACCGGCCTGGCGAACTTCCGGGCGCTGTCGGTGCGGCTGGAGGACGAGTTCAAGCGCGCCGTGCGCTACGGCTACGCGCTGAGCGTGGTGGTCATCGACCTGGACCACCTCAAGGCCATCAACGACGGCATGGGCCACGACGTGGGCAACCGCGCCATCCTGGCCCTGGCCACCCTCATGCAGGGCAACCTGCGCGAGTCCGACTTCGCGGCGCGCTTCGGCGGCGACGAGTTCGTCGTGCTGCTGCCGCACCAGACGTCGCTGGAGGCCGCGGTGTTCGCGGAACGCCTGCGCTCGGAGCTGCGGAGCGTGAACGTGCAGCGCGGTGACGGGCGCCCGGCGCCCTTCGGGTTGAGCATCAGCGTGGGCGTGGCGGACCACACGGCCGACTCCCCGCGTGAGAGCACGGAAGCCTTGCTGAAGGCGGCGGACGCCGCGCTCTACGAGGCCAAGCGGGAGGGGCGCGACCGGGTGGTGGTGTACGGCCAGTCGCTCCACTCCCCTGTGGCGCAGCGGCACTGACGGCGGGAAGGAACGAGGGCGCGCGATGAGCGGGACCAGCAAGCTGGCGAGTGGTTCGAGGGTGGCGATCGTCGGCGGCGGCATCGCCGGAGCGGGGCTCGCGGCTTCGCTGCTCTTCAACGGCCGCGCGCGGGGCGTGGCCCTGGATGTGCGCGTCTACGCGGGGGGCACCGAGGAGCGCACCGCGCCCCCTGCCCTGCTGACGCCGGAGTGCCGCTCGAGGCTGGCCGCGCTGGGTTGCCGCATCCCGCCGGAATGGCGCGCGCACGAGCTGCGCGGCGTGGAGGTGATTTCCCAGGGCGAGCGCGAACTGCTGCCGTGCGCGGCCGGCGGCCTGTGGGTCGTGGACGGTTGGCCCCGGGGTGAAGGCGGCCTGGACATGGTGCGCCACGTGCTGTCCACGGCGGCCAGCGCGCAGGGCGCCCGGTTCGTGGATCGCCACGTGGAGCGAGTGGAGCGGCAGGCGCCCGCCCCGGACGCGCCCGCGGCGGTGCGCAACGCGGGCCCCCTGGTGGTCCGCGCGCAAGGCAGCGGCGAGCGCTTCCATGCGGTGGCCCTGGCCGCGGGCGCGGGGCCGCTGCTGGGTGACGCGTTCTTCAAGGGCTTCCGTCCGGCGCCGTCCATGCCGGCGGTGCAGGCGCGGATCCAGGGCGCGATGACGGGGCGGGACCTCGCGCCGGTGGCGCGCCTGTGGGTGGCCCCGCTGCCTTCCGTGGATGCGCTGTTCCTCATCCCGGGCGCGTCGTCCGTGTATGCGCTGGCGTTCGGCGCGGCGGTGACACCCGCGGACCTGTGCCAGGTGCTGATGATGGCCGCGCGCGACGGCCTGATCGAGGAGGGCTTCGAGGTCGCCGCGCTGGAGACGACGCGGCTGCCCTTCGGTCCCGGCCGCACGCTGGTGGCGCCCGGGCAGCTGGCGGTGGGCCCCGCGGCCTTTGGCCATCCGTTGCAGGTGGGCCTGTCGGAGACGCTGGCGTCGTGCAGCCGCGCCGCGGTGGCGCTGCTGGATGGCGGGCTGGACGCGCCGTCACTGGAGCGCAGGTACGTGCGCGACGGGCTGGGCGAGCTGATGGAGGACGCGGCGGCGGGAGCGCGCTCCATCACCTGGCTGCGCCGCGCGGGCAAGCGGGCGCCCGCGGCATTTGTCGCTGCGCGGGCGAAGCACGCGTCGGGCGGCGTGTACGGCGGCGGCGTGCTGGGACTGAGCTCCCCCACCCCGCTGGGATTGCTGTCCGCGGCGCGATGGTCGGGCGTGCGCGAGGTGGTGGGTTCGTGGCTGCGCACGCCGATGGAGCCCGTCCCCACGTTCGTGCCGGAGGTGGAGCCGGACCTGTACTACGTGGTGGACGACGACGCGGACACGCGCGAGGCGCTCACGCTGCTGTTGGAGAGCACCGGCGCACGCGTGGTCGCCTTCGCGGACGAACTGGCGCTGTTCTGCGCGGTGGCGCGCCGTCCGCCCACCGCCATCCTGTTGGACGTGGTGCTGCACTGGGTGGATGGCCTGCGCCTGTGTGAAGGCCTCAAGCAGCACCCGCTCACCCGCGACACGCGAGTGCTGGTGATGAGCGGCCTCAACCGTCCGCACGTGCGTCAGCGCGCGCTCGACGCGGGCGCGGAGGCCTTCCTCCCCAAGCCGGTGAACCCGGACCGCCTCCTCTGCCAGCTCACTGGCCGCGTGCCGGACCCGCTCGGCGCGCCGCTCGAAGTCATCCGGCCCGCAGTCGTGGAAACATTTGGCGAAGACCGTTTTGCCTCCTGACACCTACCTGCACGCAACTGAGATCACATCGACGGGATAATCCCTACAAAAGCATGAAGCTTCGCACTTCATGCTCCATCTAAAAGGGAATCCCTCATGTTCGCCTCGAAGCTGTCGCGCGTCGGCCAGACGTCGTCCCGGTTGTTCAAGCACACGTCGGAGTTCACCCGTTCCTTCTCCACGAAGGTCCTGTCGCCAGAGCAGGCGCTCAAGGAGCGCGCGGATCAGAACCGCGTGCGGTTCCAGCAGCACGACATCCTGAGCGACATCATGGACGTCGAGGATCGGCGCGACGGCGGCAACAACCAGTTCGTGCCGCGCATCCGGCCGGACGTGGAGCTGACCCGCCGGGACAACTTCCCGTTCAACGAGGTCCAGCCGAAGTACGACACGCCGAAGTCGGCCATCGACCGGGACGGCCGGCTGCAACCGGTCGAGCCGAAGGACCGCACGGTGACGCTCACCGCGCACGTGGACGGCGCGAAGGAGACGAAGGCCCAGTCGCCCTTCACATCCTTCAGCGGCGTACCCGTGGGCGTGGATGGACAGGCCACGGAGAAGAAGCTCGTGGACAACCCGGACTACGGCCAGAGCCGCATCGTCCACAACCCGGCCCAGGACGCGAAGGGCGGGGACGTGTTCGATCAGTTCGACATCCAGCGCGACATCCGCACGTCCTCGCATCCGGGCCTGGATGAGACGGCCGTGAACCGCAGCCAGCCCGGCAAGCCGGTGTGGCAGCCGGAGCCGCACGAGCGGAAGTTCCTGGCGGACGTCGGCGTGGATCCGACGAAGGCCAGCTTCACCTACCGCGAGCGCGCGATGATGAACTCCGCGCGGGATCAGGAGTACCTGGTGCGCGGCACCATCCACGACTTCACGCTGGAGCGTCCGGATGACCAGGGCGGCCTGAAGCACGTGTCACGCGATCAGTTCGCCGACCAGTTCGACGCCGCGCACAAGAAGACGAAGTAGGCGGCGAACCGGACTGCGCTGGACACCCGCATGGGTCCCGAGCCACGGGTTGTGGGGTGTCCACCCGGTGCACAGGGTGGGCGCCGTCTACGTCACCGAGCGCGAGGCCGGCCGCGTCACCCTGCTGCGCGACACGAACGGCGACGGCGCCGCGGACCAGACCGTCGTCTTGGCAAGCTGTACGTGTCCGTGGGCAGCACGTGCAACGCGTGCGCGGACGCCAACCCGGAGAACGCCACGCTGCTGCGCTTCGAGCCGGACGGCACGGACCGCGCCGTGTTCGCGAAGGGGCTGCGCAACACCATCGGGTTCGCGTGGCATCCGGTGTCCGGCCAGCTCTGGGACATGGACCACGGCTCGGACTCGCGCGGGGACGACTATCCGCCGGAGGAGCTCAACCGCATCCAGGAGGGCGCGGACTACGGCTGGCCCTACTGCCTGGGCAAGCAGGAGCCAGACGCGTTCCTCAGCCAGGAGCCGCCGGACATGCAGTCGCGCCCGGAGTACTGCGCGAAGACCCAGGCGCCCGTCCTGGAGTACCAGGAGCACTCGGCGCCCATGAACCTGACCTTCTATACGGGCACCCTCTTCCCCGCGGAGTTCCAGGGCAACGCTTTCGTGGCGATGCGCGGCTCGTGGAACCGCCACCCGCCCACCGGCTACAAGGTCGTCCGCGTCCGCTTCGACGCGCAGGGCACGCCCACCGCGTTCGAGGACTTCGCGTCGGGCTGGCTCGGCGCGGACGGCACCACGCAGTTCGCCCGGTTGGCGGACACCGCGGTGGCCGCCGACGGGGCGCTGCTCGTCACGGACGATGCGAACGGCGTCATCTACCGCATTCGCTATTCGGGCTGAGTTTCACTCACTGATATCATTGATTCACTCGCAGTGAACAAGCACCAGCCCCGTCCTGGCGCTCAGGCATGCACGTGCCGGATGCCCCGCCGCAGCATGAGCGAGCCGGACATCATCGAGATGCCTCGGAAGAAGACGGCGAGCCCGACCAGGGTGCCCACGAGCCACACGGAGGACGCGGGCCACCGGGCCATGACGCTGAGGCCCAGGACCAGGGAGATGAGGCCGTAGGCCAGGTCCCAGCCCCACTGGAAGTAGCGGTCCATGACGGAGGTGATGACGTGGAAGAGGCCGCTGGCGAAGAAGTAGCCGGCGATCAGCAGCGTCAGCGAGGCGAGCCCCGCGGCCGGGTACATGACGGTGAGGATGCCGACGACGGTGGTGAGGACGCCGCCGAGCATGAAGGACCAGAAGGTGCCCCGGCCTTCACCGCGTGAGCGCACGGCCGCGGCGATCTCCAGGACGCCACCAATCACCAGCATCATGCCCACGAAGAAGACGGTGACCATGCTGGTGAAGAACGTGGCGCCCAGCAGCACGACGCCCGCGATCGACGTCAGCAGGCCCAGGATGAAGGGGGCGCCCCACATCGTCGAGGCTCCTCGGGGAGGACGGTCCGGCCGGGTCTCCGGCACGCGTTCGACGTTCGTATCCATGGCGATCTCCGCGGTGATGGCTGCCCGCCTCGGGCCCTCGGCCGCCTATCGGTCCGGGAGTGAACGTGGGGGAAGCGTTCCTCGTGGAAGATGGGAGCGGCGCCGGGTGCGAACAATCCGCGCCCCCTGACGAAATGAGGCAAAGCGGCGAGCAGGGGCCGGAGTGCCCTACCGCGTCTGGAGGGCGGGGCGGGCGTACGGCGGCGACAGGAACACCGCGCCGGGCTCCTTGCGGAACCAGGTGAGCTGCCGCTTGGAGTACCGCCGGGTCTCCCGCGCGGTGTCGGCGATGGCCTCTTCGCGCGTCATGCGCCCCTCCACCACGGCGCGAGCCTGCACGTAGCCGACGCTGCGCATGGGGGCCGCGTCCGCGTAGCCCTGGTCCAGCAGCGCCCGTGTCTCCTCCACGAGGCCACGCGAGAAGAGCGCCTCTGTGCGCGCATTGATGGCGGAGTAGAGGGCCTCGCGCGGCGGGTCGAGCACGTACAACTGGAAGGGATAGCGATCCGGCGCGAAGGCATGGGCGCGGCGGAACTCGGAGGCGGGGACGCCCGTCTGCGCGTGGATCTCGAGCGCGCGGACGACGCGCACCAGGTCCTGGGTGGGCAGCTTCGCGGCGGTCTCCGGATCCACCTCGGCCAGCCGGCGGTGCACGGCCTCCCTCCCCTGCTCCGCCGCGAGCGACTCCAACTCCGCGCGCAGCGAAGGCAGGGCGCCGGGCGCGTCCACCACGCCGTGCAGCAGGATGCGCAGGTAGAGACCGGTGCCGCCCACGACGAACACGGGCCTGCCTCGTGAGGCGATGTCCGCGATGGCCGCGTCCGCGCGGCGTTGGTACTCAGCGGCGGAGAACGGCTCCAGCGGATCCACGCAGGAGACCAGGTGGTGCGGCACGGCGGCCAGTTCCTCGGCGGAGGGCTTCGCGGTGCCGATGTCGAAGGCGCGGTACACCTGCTGCGAATCCGCGCTGACGATCTCCCCGCCCACGTCGCGAGCCCAGGCGATGGCCAACGCCGTCTTCCCCGACGCCGTGGGTCCAGCGATCACCGTCAAAGGCACCCGCGTCTCGGCCACCGTCATCCGCCTCCCACGCCCGCTGTAACGCAGACGCGGGGCAAGCGCGAGCCCCGCCCTAAGGCCGCACCACCGCATCCAGCCGCGAGCGCACCACGTCCGCCGCGCTGGCATCCCGCGCGAACACGAGCCGCGCGGTCTCCACGGACGACAGCACGCGTCCCGCCGCGCCCACCAGCGCACCCCGGCCCGCGGCCGTGGGTTCGGGCAGCAGCGCGTTCAGCAGCAGCACCCGGGCCACCTCCCCCGCGCCCTGCGTTTCCCACCGCGACGCCGCGTCCCAGCCCAGCGTGCCCACCGCGACAAGCGTCGCTTCGGCCGTTCGAATCGGCACGTTCCAGGGGGTTCCCGAGGCCCGCCACCCGCCACCGTGTACGGGCCACACCGCCACCAGCTCATCCGCGAGCACGACGCCGCCCGCCTCACGCCACAGCCCGCCCAGGGTGCTCTTGCCCGCGCCGGAGTGGCCCACGAACAGCGCGGTCCGGCCCTCGTGCACCAGGCCCACGCCGTGGATCAACAGCCCGCCGCGCTTCGCCAACGCGGACGCGAGCATCACCTTGATCACGTTCTCCACCGGGTACCGGCCTGAACCGGTGACGTCCGCGTGGCTCCTGTCCTGGGAGAGCACCGCGGAGTACTCCGAGCCCTCCACCCGCAGCGTTCCCGAGTCACCGGGCTCAAGCCGGGGCAGCTCCTGCACGGTGGGCGGAGCAGTGGGAGTGGAAGGTGTCCGCATCACCAGCCGGGCATCGGAAGCCACGGCGTCTGGAGCGAGGAACGCGCCGAACACGCGCCGGAGCGGGCTTGCGAGCGCTTCCTCCTCCACGTCCAGCGACACCGTCCACCCGGCCAGGGTGATCCGGAGCGCGCCGTCACGGGGACCCGCGAGGGGGTCCCCGCGGTTCACGGCACGCACTCCGATTCGCCGGGGATGGTGCACGTGGAGAGCTGCGCCAGCGCGACGAAGGGCTGCTCCCACAGGATGGCGGGAGGCACGTACGCGGCGGGCGCGGCCGGCTTCGGCACGGAGGGACCCGCGAGTGGTTGTGAAGGTCGCTGGCTCACGTGATGGCCCACCTAGAAGGGCACCGGGAAGGCACAGATTCGACCATCCAGAGTACCGACATGCAACCGGCTAACGGTGTGATCGATGGTCGGCGTGCCGATGATCTGCGCCGGCCCCACCGTCACCTGCCCGGAATCCACACCCGTATCCAACTCCAACTGATGCACCTTGCCGTCCGAGCTGTTGACGTAGATGCGCGCCACGCCGTTCTGGTTGAGGCTGAACGAACCGGTTGAACCCACGATGGCCGTCGACCACAGCAGCACCGGCATGTTGGTCGCGTCCATCTCATAGCGCTCCACCTTGCCGTCCGCCGTGCTTATCACGAAGCCCCGGCCCAGGGGCCGCGCGAAGCTGGTGAGCGCGCCCACCGCGGCGGGCCGCACGTCGACCGTCCATGCCTTCATGTACGTGGTTCCATTCACGCCGTGCACCCGGCCATCGCTGGTGGCGACGAGGGCCTGGTTGGTCGTGGCGTTGCGGACCACGCCGAACTCCAGGTCTCCCAGCGCCAGCCGCGCGACCTCCGCGCCCGTAAGGCTGTTGAGCACGCGCAGCGTGGCGGTGCTCACCCCCGACATGGTCGCTACGTAGAGCCGGTTCGTCGTGTAGTCCACCATCATGCCGCCGCTCACCATGCCCAGATCCCCGGGGCGGTAGCGCCAGATGAGGGCGCCCGTGGCCGCGTTCAGCGCGACCACCTGATTCTGCGCGGATGAGTTGCGCGTACCGAAGAACGCCAGGTCCACGTTCGAGTACGTCGTCCGGTACTCCGGGTTCGCGTAGTCCAGCAGCTGCGTCACCGGGAACGAGCTGATGCTCCCCAGCCCCAGCGTCGTGTTCTTCCACAGGAACTCGCCCGTGGCTGCGTTGAGCACCGCCGGCACGCCGGTAGTGTCACCCACGACGAGCCACTGCTGCCCGGGCCGGCCCAGCAGCGGCACCACCGGAAAGCGGGTTTCGATCTTGGCGGGCATCTTCACTGGCCGGAAGCGCTCCGCGCCGTCCTCGGACGGGTTCACGGTGTTCGTGAGCATGCCCACCACCGAGTCGTTGGACGAGCTGAAGATGCCCACGCCCAGCTCCGTAATGGGCTGATGGAGCGAGGACATGCCCACCGAGTAGCACCACAGCGGGTTGCCCGCCACGCGCGCCCGGGGCGTGGCCAGAAGGCCCACCGAGGTGGGCTGGTTGCCTGGCCCGTACCGCAGCTGGTCGTCCGCGTTGAACACCCGGTAGTAGTACGTCGTGCCGTTCGTCACCGACGTGTCCGTGAAGGACGACGCGGAGCTGAACTCATCCGTGTACGCCACGGTCGCGTTGCCCAGCACGTCCCCCACCGCGTAGCGCACACCGCTGGTCGGCGCGGTGTTGGGCGTCGCCCCCTGCGCGCGCAGCACCAGGGTGCCGCCGTGGTTGAAGGGGTTGTCCCAGGTGAGCGTCACGCTGCCGTCGCGGGCCACGCCGGTGAGGCGCCCCACGTCCGGGGACGCGGTCACCGCGAGCAGCGTCATCGTCCCCTCCACGCGGATGCGCGGATCGTTGTAGCCCTGGTTCAGCTCCAGCCGGTGGCGGAACGCCGTGTCCGCGGTGACGGCGGTGAAGCCCGAATACGTGATGCGGAAGGTGGCCTCGCCCCCCACCGGGATGCCGGACTCCGACTCCCAGGTGTACCCGGCCGCGTCCGTGGAGACGACCCAGTCACCAAAGGCCTGCGGACCCGAGGCGGCCACCGCGAAGTAGTTCACCGCGGGCTTGAACAGCTTCACCTCGTAGATGGGCAGCGAGCCCCGGTTCTGCACCGTGTACGCCACCGTCACGGCCGTGGCCGCGGTGGACATCGTCTCCTGGCTCAGCCGCACGCGGTGCTCCACGATGCGGCCCTTGCGCGCGGTGACGACATCCCCCGCCACCGCCGAGCCGTTGAGCGTCCCGTCCACCTGCGCCTGGAACTGGTAGCTGGCGCCGGGCGTGCCCGACACCTGGTAGCGCCACGTGAACTGCGCGGAAGCCCCCGGCGCCAGCTGCGCCACGCTCTCCGGAGACGGGCCGGCCACGAGCGTCGCCGCCGCGCTGCCCGACCGCACCGGCGTGCGCGGACGCACCTGGGCGTACGTGTTCGTGGTGGAGGTGTTGAACACCGTCAGGCGCAGCGTCACCTGATCACCGGCGAATGCGTCCACGACGTCCATGTCCGCCGCCGCGACCAGGTTGCCCACGTCCGCCATGGGCGAGTCCACGAGCGGCGCGTTGGACGGGGTGGCGGCCGTCGTGCGCGCCCGGACACGCGCGGACACGGCGCCAGCGGCGGTGGGCCGCAGGTTGACGGCGATGACGCCCGCGGCCCGCACCGCCACCGTCTTGTTGGCGTCCTTGCTCAGGGTGGTGAGGGGCACGCTGCTCGTGGACGTGGGGTTGTCCACGGTCACGGTGGCCGAGCCCGTCCCGCGGTTCTCCACCACCACGCGCGCCACGGTCGTGCCGTTGACCGCCAGCACGCGGGGCGCCAGCGTCACGTTCGCGGCCAGGATGCCGCGTGTCCACGGGGTCATGGTGTTGATGTTGTACGTGTAGTTCGTGCCGTCGCACTGGTCGCGGCCGTAGGTGCCCGTCGCGAGGCGCTCGGTGGCGTTGTCCGTGGTGCGGTTTGACGGCGCCACCACGCTCAGCACGAAGCGCGCGGACTCGTTCCGCCCCAGGCCGCGCCCTTCGTCCACACACCCCAGCGTGGACTGGAAGGTGATGCGCCGTTCGTTGGAGTCGATGTACTCGACCTTCCAGTTCGGGTTCTCCTCCGCCGGCAGGCCGGCCAGCAGCTGATAGCCGGTGGGGATGACGAAGGACACCTCCGACAACCGGGCGTCGTTCACGGCCGTGGACGTGTTGGTCACCTCCACGACGAGGTCGGACGCGTCGTCCATCACCACCCGCGCGACCGTCTCTCCGGCGGCGGGGACGGGGCGCACGGTCCAGGTCGTCTGGGGAAAGCCCACCGCGGGCAACAGCATGGCGACGAGCGCGAGGATGCGGACGTTCATGGCGTGCCTCACGTCACGGCTCCAGGGTGAAGGACGTGGCGGCCAGCTGCGCCCCATCCAGGAAGAAGCGCACCTGCCAGGTGCCCGTCATGCGCGCCATGGACACCGGCGTGCCCGCCACCGGCAGCGAATAGCGCAGCGTGCGCGTCTCCTCCGGCGGCGCCTCCACCGTCGCGCTCCGCTTCTCGTACGGACGCCCGCCCGGCGCGATGAACTCCACGTCCACCAGGCCCTTGTTCCGCACGCCGCTCACCACGAAGTCCACGTCCACCTGCAGCACCTCGGACAGGGCCGTGGGCTCCGCGCCAGCGCCCACCACCGCCGCGCTCCCGGACGGGGGCGGCAGCGCCACCGGAGGCGGCTCCTCCTCCACGACCTCGTCCGGAGGCGGCTCTTCCTCGCCGGGCACCTGCGCCGGGGGCGGCGGCCGGGCCACGCTCCCGCCACCGGCCAGCACGTCCGTCGGATCCACGGGGGTGACGGAACCACCGCCCTGCCCCGGCTTCACGGCCGTGGGCGGCGGCAGGGGGGACACCCCTTCCGTGCACGCCGACAGCATCACCACCCCCGCCAGCACCGCCACGAGCGCTCGCGTCATGTCTCCTCCAGAGGCGCGGCACCGGCCGGCGCGCGCACTTCATCCAACAGACCGCGCCGCTGGAGTTCCTCCAGGAAGCGCAGCGTGTCGGTCAGCACCGGACCGACGTCGGTCGAAAACTCGGAAGCCACCTGCTCCGCCACTGCCCGGGCCGTGTGCTGTCCATCGCACAGCGCCCAGATGCGCGCCGCCGTCGGGTTGAGCCCGCGCAGCGTGCGCCCCTCCGCGTCCAGCACCAGGAAGTCCGCGCCAAAGCCCTCCCCCGAGGTCCCCTGCCGCCGCCGGGGAACGCTGCCTTCCTGAAAGCTCATGCGCGGCCCGTCCTTCCCAGCCACGCGGCCACCCGGCGCTTCAGCGTCGCGCGCAAGCGGCCCACGAGGCGCGGCCCCACGTCCCAGCGCTCCATCTCCAGCAGCGCGCCGCCCCGGCGCACACGCCGGGCCCGTCCAAGGATACGGAAGAGGGGCAGCGGCGGATCTTCCAACCCG
Source organism: Corallococcus carmarthensis (assembly GCF_003611695.1). Lineage (GTDB taxonomy): Bacteria > Myxococcota > Myxococcia > Myxococcales > Myxococcaceae > Corallococcus > Corallococcus carmarthensis. Next base: position 21,203 of record NZ_RAWE01000058.1, read on the forward strand.
CCATTGTCCCCACGAAGCGCGCACACGCTGCCGTCACACCAGCGCACGCGGTGCAGCACCAGCGAGGACTCGAAGCGCGCCAGCACCACCTCACCCGGGCGCGGCGCCTCCGCCAGCGGCTCCACCTCCGCCACGTCGCCCGCACGCAACGACGGCCACATGCTGTCCCCGGCGACGGGGATCCAACGCGGGCCATCGATCACGGAGGCGGGCTGGGGAGCGCTCGACATTGACGACGAAAGGTACTCCAAACTCTCAAGCGCCGCGAATCTCCGCGCCCTCGTTCCCCCAGCGATTCCCAGGACTTACGCTGCTTAACACCTTTACTCCGGGATTTTCACGGAAGACAGGCCGCCCCCCTCCCCTCCGGCCAGGCGCGTCATGCCGGAGGGGCGCTTGGGATCAGGCCGCGGGCACCGGGGCCGCGGCTTCCGGCTGGGCGCGCACGGTGGCGGCGACGTTGTCCAACGCCACCGGGACGGGCTCGCCGCCCGCCATGGGCTTGAGCTTCGCCTGGCCACTGGTGCGCTCCTGCTCGCCCAGCACCAGCGTGAAGCGGGCGCCGGACTTGTCCGCGCGCTTCATCTGGCTCTTGAGGCTGCCGCCGCGCGTGTCGAAGTCCACCTTCAGGCCTTCACGGCGCAGACGGCTGGCCAGCGCCAGGCCCTCGTCCTGCGAGCCCTCGTCCGCCACGGCGATGAACAGGTCCGGCCGCTGGGTGAACGTCTTGCCGCCTTCCTTCAGCAGCAGCACCAGCCGGTCCAGGCCCATGGCGTAGCCCACCGCGGGCACGTCCGGCCCGCCCAGGCCCTTCATCATCTTGTCGTAGCGCCCGCCGCCGCCCACCGTGCTGGCGGTGCCCAGCGCGGGGTGCGAGGCGATGAACTCGAAGACGGTGCGCGTGTAGTAGTCCAGGCCGCGCACCAGCCGGTGGTTCACGACGTAGCGGATGCCCAGCACGCCCAGCTTGCGCTGCAGGTCCGTGAAGTGCGCGCGGCACGGCTCGCACAGGAACTCCAGCACGTTGGGCCCGGCCGCGGCCACCGCCTGGCACTTCTCGTTCTTGCAGTCCAGGACGCGCAGCGGGTTGCGCTCCAGCCGCTGCTGGCAGTCCGCGCACAGCTCTTCCCGGTGCGCGTTGAGGTACTCCACCAGCTTGGCGTGGTACGCGGGCCGGCAGTTGTCGTCGCCCAGCGAGTTGATGTTCAGGGTGACGTCCTTGAGGCCCAGGGCCTCCAGGAACTGCACCACCACGTCCATCAGCTCCGCGTCCTGCGCGGGCTCCTTCGCGCCGTAGGCCTCCGCGCCAATCTGGGAGAACTGGCGGTAGCGGCCCGTCTTCATCCGCTCGTAGCGGAACATGGGCCCCATGTAGAACCAGCGCGACACCGGCTCCTGGTTGCTCACCGAGTGCTCGATGTACGCGCGCGCGGCGGGCGCGGTGCCCTCGGGACGCAGGGACAGGCTGCGGCCGCCCTTGTCCTCGAAGGTGTACATCTCCTTGCCGACGATGTCCGTCTCCTCGCCCACGCTGCGCACGAAGAGGGCCGTGTCCTCCACCATCGGCGTGCGCACCTCGCCGTAGCCGAAGCGGCCGAACAGCGTGCGCGCGGTGGACTCCACGAACTGCCAGACCTCAATCTCGCCCGGCAGAAGGTCGTTCATCCCCTTCACGCCGTTGATCTTCTGGCTCACGTGATGACTCCGATGCGCGTGCCCATGCGCACCACCGCTTCCGGCTGCATGCTGTCATCCCAGCGCACGCGCCCGGGCTCGAAGCAGAGGATGACGGTGGAGCCCATCTCGAAGCGGCCCAGCTCGCCGCCCTTCTCCACCGGGATGCCCGCGCCGTAGCGGTGCACCTTGCCCGGCTGTCCGATGTGCGTGGTGATGTCCTCGTAGGACGCCTTGATGCGCGACACGCAGGTGGCGCCCACCTTCACCACGGCGACCTTGCCGGCCACGGTGTCCAGGTACGTCACCAGCCGCTCGTTCACGCAGAACAGCGACTGCTTGTTCTTCACCGACGCGGGGTTCACCGGCCAGAACTCACCCGGGATGTACGCGTACCCGGTGATGGTGCCGCCCAGCGGCGCGTGGATGCGGTGGTAGTCGCGCGGAGACAGGTACACCGTCGTCCAGGCGCCGCCGTGGAAGGGCTTCGCGGCCTGCGAGTCCCCCAGCAGCTCGTCCACCGTGTACTCGATGCCCTTCGCCTGCAGGCAGCGGCCGTTGTCCGCGTAGCCCACCTGGGACACCCGGCCGTCCACCGGGGACACGACGACCTTCTCGCCCGCGTCCACCGGGCGCAGGCCCGGCTTGAGGGCGCGCGTGAAGAACTGGGCGAAGGTCGGGTACTTCTCGAAGGCGTGCTCCGCCTCCTCCATGTCCACGTTGTACGCCTTGGCGAAGGTGCGCATGGCCCAGTGATGCACCGGCGCGGGCGCGGGCAGGCGCGTGGCCAGGCCCACCGCGGAGGACACCGCCGACTTGGGCAGCACGCGCATCAACTTCATGAAGGTCTGTTCGTTCATCGAAGGTCGTCAGCTCGTAAGAGAGAGGTTCAACGCCCGACACCGTCGGGCACCACGCCGCCGTCCTCATAACGGCGGACGTTGCGCACGGCGCTCTTGGGTAACAGCGCCAGCACGCGGCCGTCTTCAATCAACAGCGCGGTGTCCCGGTGGGTCGGGAACTCCAGCTGGCAGGACGCCCGGTCGCTCAGCTGCCAGGTGTCCCGCATCCCCCGCCCCTCCACCGTGATGGGCACGGAGCGGGTGAAGCAGCCCCGGAAGCCCGCCACCAGCTCGGAGGCCGGGGTGCCCGTCTGGGGCCCGGCAATCACGCCGGCGTCTCCCAGCCCGGCGTCCACCGGCTCCGCCGCCTGGCGCTCGGGCGGCCGCGGATAGTTCGTCTGGGAGGGGTCCTGGGTGGGCAGCGTGCGGGCGTTGGCCACCGCGCGGCGCTTCTCCTCCTGGGCCGCCTGCATGCGCGTCCGTCCCTCCTGGATGCGCTGGAGCAGGGACTGGGACGCGGCGGCGTCCACGCTGTCCGCGGGGACGCGCTGCAGCTGCGCTTCAATCTCCCCGATGGAGGGGTCCAGGTACGCCCCGTCCAGCTTCTGGGCGTAGAGCGCCGTCCACCGGTGGCTGGCCTGCTCGAACTCGGGCGAGGGCGGCGCGGGGGCGCGGCTGCACCCGGAGACGAACAGGAGGGCTGCGAGGCCAAGGCCCATGAAGGGCCGCATCGGACGGGGGACCTGGGGGCGCACGGCCCCGGTTTATGCCACCTTCCGTCCGGCCGCGCCGCTTTTCCGCACGCGGCGCGTTGAGCGGCCTAGACGCCCAGGAACAACCGCTTGCCGAAGTTGAGCGCCAGGTCCGCGTCGAAGATCTTCTGCGCGGAGGTTTCGATGTCGTACTCCACGCGCAGGTACTCCACCGTGCGCGCGTCCGTGTCGCAGATGACGAAGCAGGCCCGGTTGTCGTAGTCGCGCGGCTGGCCCACGCTCCCCACGGACACGATGTACTTGTAGCCCTTGCGCAGCACGAACTTCTGGGCCACCACGTCGTTCACCTCGCCATTGCCAATGGCGAACGCGCGGCACAGGTGGCTGTGGCCGATGAAGGTCACTTCCGGCAGCTCCGCCACGTACGGCGTCAGCTCCCGTGCCTGCTCCAGCGCGAAGATGTACTCGTACGCCTTCGGGTCGATGGGCGAGCCGTGGCAGAAGCCCACCTCGCCAATGCGGTACGTGTACGGGAGGCTGCGCAGCCAGGCCAGGTTCTCGTCGGAGATGACGTTGGCGCTCCAGTCGAGCGCGTGCCGGGCGGCGTCGTAGTAGTACGAGTAGTCCATCCGCCCCGCCACCGCGGCGTCGTGGTTGCCCAGCAGCGTGATCTCCGCCACCGAGCGCACCAGGTCACAGCACGGGTTGGGGGACGCCCCATAACCGACGATGTCCCCCAGTGACACGAAGCGGTCCACCTTCTGGTGCTCCGCCACCCTCAGCACTTCCGTGAGGGCCTCGATGTTGGAGTGGATGTCGGAGATGACGGCGATGCGCATGGGAGCCCTATAGGGGGGTCTGCTGCTGGGAGATGATGCGCCGCAGACTCGTCAGTGCGTCCGCGTCCAACGCTTCGAATCTCAGGCCCATGCCCGGGGGCCGGCCGGCGGGTTGCTCATCCTGCCGCAACCAGACGACCGTGGCCTGTGCCTGCAACTGCGTGTCCGTCGCCTGCTGGGTGAGCCGCACCTGTGCCCGCGTCCCCGCCGCCAGCGGGGTGCTCGTCCTGAGGAAGAGGCCTCCCTCGCTCAGGTTGGCGATGCGTGCATACAGGGTCACGTTCTCACCCTCGCACCAGCAGCGCAGGAGGGTGCCGACCCGCGCGTGCTTTCGATTTTCGCTCAACCGGGGGGACCTCCCGACGTGGAATCTTCCCGGCCACGTCGGCGCTGAAAAAGGACGTCCGCACCGGATTTATTCATCCACTGCGTTCGGTCGAGCCTAGGGAGGGTGGGTGCGGCCCGTCAAGTTCCACACCGGATCAAGGCCTCCCTGGCGGACAAGGGCTCCCCTACCCGCCCAGCGGGCCCAGGTCGTCGAAGTGGGTGAGCTTCTTGAACTCGGCGAAGCGGGCGTGGATCTCCGGGCGCTGCACCTCGCGCAGGCGCTCCAGGCTGAACTTCTCCACGGTGAAGGAGGCCATCACGCTGCCCATGACCATGGCCTTGCGCAAGAGCTGCTGATCCACCTTGCCGGTGGCGGAGCTGGCCAGGGTGCCCATGAAGCCGCCGGCGAAGGTGTCACCCGCGCCGGTGGGGTCGAACACCTCCGACAGGGGGAACGCCGGGCAGGCGAAGATGTGGTCCTGGTCGAAGAGGAGCGCGCCGTGCTCGCCGCGCTTGATGACCACGCGGGACGGGCCCATGGCCAGGATGGCGCGCGCGGCCTTCACCACGTTGTGCTCGCCGGACAGCTGGCGCGCTTCCGCGTCGTTGATGAAGAGCAGGTTCACGCGCTGGAGCGTCTTGAGCAGCGCGGGGCGGCTGCCCTGGATCCAGAAGTTCATCGTGTCCGCGGCCACCAGCTTGGGCGCCTTCACCTGATCCAGCACGCGCGACTGGAGCTCCGGGTGGATGTTGCCCAGGAAGACGTAGGGCGTCTCGCGGTAGGCGGCCGGCAGGTTCGGCGAGAAGGACTCGAAGACGTTGAGCTGGGTGTCCAGCGTCTGCGCCTCGTTGAGCTCCCAGCCGTACTTGCCCTTCCAGCGGAAGGTGCGGCCGGCCTCGCGGGTGAGCCCCTCCAGGTCGATGCCGCGCCCGCGCAGGAACTGCAGGTGCGACTCCGGGAAGTCCTCGCCAATCACCGCCACCAGCTGCACGGGGCCGAAGAAGGACGCGGTGGTGGAGAAGTAGGTGGCCGAGCCACCCAGCACGTCCTCCTTCTTGCCGAAGGGCGTTTCCAGCGAGTCCAGCGCGATTGAACCGACGACGAGCAGAGACATGGAGGCTTCTTCCTGGGGGTGACCCGGCGCGGGTACGGCTTCGCGTCAGGGCACGGCGCGTTCCAGGGGAAACCCCGTGCCCGTGCCGGGTACGACACCTTCCCGGCAACGTCAAGGACTACACACCCTAGAAGGCGGGAACGCCGATGGTGGTGATGAGGGCCTTCAGGTCGTCGTCGGTGAAGAAGAAGCCCGCGCCAAAGAAGAAGTCGCGGCCGGCGATGAGGCGCTTGGTGGCCGCGTCGCGCTGCTTGGCGTTGAGGATGTCGTCCATGCCCGCCACGACGAACAGGTGGTCGAACGCCTGGGCGCGCAGGGTGGCGCGAAGGCGCGGGTAGCGCAGCTCGTCCGCGGTGAAGTTGAACGCGTCCATCTTCAGGGTGAGCGCGTCGTCGAAGAAGTGCAGGTCCGCGCCCACACCGCCAGTGGACTCGATGAGGCCCACGCGCAGGGTGGTGAAGTAGTAGCGCTTGGCGAACTGGAGGCTGACCTTGAAGGACTCCTTGGTCACCTTCTGCGTCTGGATGACCGGGTCGCCGTCCGACGGCGGGTTCGTCTGCACCACCTGCGTGCTGACGGAGCCGCGAGGGTCGTCGATGATCTCCAGCAGGTAGTACTTGTCCGGCTTGGGGATGAGCCGCAGCGACAGGCCGTTCTTCGACGCCCCCTGGGACACCAGGTACGTGCTGAACAGGCCCACCTCCGTCTGGAGGGTGGAGAGGCGGGTGGCGAACTCGCTGACGTCGGTGACGGCCTCGCCCAGGCGCTGGCCCAGCTGCTCGTCGGTGAGCAGCGCGCCCGCGGCGCCTTCGCCGTCCTTCACCTTGCGGGTGATCTCCTCCAGGTTGGCGAGCGTGTTGTCCAGCCGGCCCAGCGTCTGCTTGAGGCTGGAGACGCTCTCCTTGAACTCCCCTTCCCCGCTGCCCACGATGTTCTTGACGGTGCCCAGCACCTCGCGGACGTCCTGGGTGATGCGCTCCACGTTGGTGACGATGCGCGTCACCTCCGCGCCGTTGCCCTGGGTGAGGGCGCGCACGTCGGAGGACACGCCCTCCACGTTCGCCATGATGGTGTCCAGGCGGTCCGTGTTGCGGCGCACCGTCGCGTCCACCGAGTCCGACAGGCGGACCAGGTTCTCGACAATCCGCTCCAGGCTGCCCGCGCCCTTCTCACCGCCCAGCACCTCGCGCAGCGCGCCCGTCACCTGCTGGATGTCGGAGGTGATCTGCGACAGGGACTCGAAGACGGCCTCCACGCCCTGGGTGTCGATGACGCGGCGGATCTGCCCGCCGTTCTCCAGCTCCGGGGCCTGCTCCGTGCCGGGGTTCAGGTCCAGCAGGTAGTCGCCCAGGAGCGACTCCGAGCGCTTGGTGACCGCGGCGTCCTGGCGGATGTCCACGCCCTTGCGGATCTTCAGCCAGATCTTCGCGCGGGTGCCCTCCAGGCTGATGTCGCTGATCTCACCCACGGGGATGCCGGCGATCTGCACCCGGCCACGCACCGCCAGACCGGACGCGTCCCGGAAGTAGGCCCACACCTTGGTGGAGTCTCTGTCGCTCAGTCCGCCCTTCGTGGCGAACAACACGAACGTGATGAGGAAACCACCGGCGGCGAGGACCAGCAGGCCAACACGGAAGGGCGTGACGAGCTTCTTCACCTGATGTGACTCCGAGCGCTACCACCGGCCGCGCGCGACTCTAACGATTTGCATGCCGGGTGCCAGCTTTTCATGAAGGGCTGGAATCCTTGGGGGACCGCATTCCCTACCCGAAGGTCTTAGTTCTTGCCGAACCACGTCTGGAGGAAGACCTGGACGGCCGGGTGCTGGGACTCCCGCAGCTGCTCCGGCGAACCGTGCTCCACGATGACGCCCTTGGACAGGAAGGCGATCTGGTTGGCCACGTTGAAGGCGGACGCGATGTCGTGGCTGATGACCACGCTGGTGACGCCCAGTTCCTTCTGCGCGGTGAGGATCATGTCGTCCACGGAGTCCGTGGTGATGGGATCCAGGCCGGTGGTGGGCTCGTCGTAGAGGACGACCTTGGGATCCAGCACCACCGCGCGCGCCAGGCCCACGCGCTTGCGCATGCCGCCGGACAGGTCCGCGGGGAAGCGGCCCTCCACCTCGCGCTTGAGGCCCATGAGGTCCAGGCGCTTGCGCACCTGCACGCGGATCTCGTCTTCGGACAGCGTCGTGTGCTGGCGCAGGGGGAAGGCGACGTTCTCGAACACCGTCATGGAGTCGAAGAGCGCGGCGGCCTGGAACACCATGCCGAAGCTGCGGCGCACCTGCTGCAGCCCTTCCACGCTCATGGGGACGATGTCCTGCCCGTCGATGATGACCTTGCCGCTGTCCGGCTTGAGCAGGCCGATCATGTGCTTCATCAACACCGTCTTGCCGGAGCCGGAGCCGCCCAGGATGACGCAGGTGCTGCCCGCGGGCACGGTGAGGTTGATGCCAGTGAGGACCTTGTTGCCCGCGAACGTCTTGTGCAGGTCCACGATGTCGATCATGGCCCGCGCGGAGCCGGGCGGAGTCTGGGGGCCCATCAGTGCATCAACATGCCGACGATGAAGTCGAGGATGAAGATGGCCAGCGCGCTCGACACCATGGCCTCCGTGGTGGCCTGGCCCACGCCCTTGGCGCCGCCGGACGCGTTGTAGCCCTTGAAGCAACAGATGAGGGCCACGGAGAGACCGAAGATGGCGCCCTTGATCAGGCCCTCGTAGACGTCCGCTGGCGCCATCCACTGCTGGGTGCGTGACAGGAACGTGCCGGGGGAGATGCCCAGGCCGAACACGGCGACGATGTACGCGCCCGTCATGCCCGTGGTGTTGAAGAGCATGGTGAGCGCGGGGACCATGAACAGGCCCGCGAGCACCCGGGGCACCAGCAGGTACTGCACCGGGTTGACGGCCATGGTCTCCAGCGCGTCCACCTGCTCGGTGACGCGCATGGTGCCCAGCTCCGTGCACATGGCGGAGCCGGCGCGCATGGTGACCATCAGCGCGGCGAACACGGAGGCCAGCTCGCGCGTGAGCGTCAGGGCGACGGTGGGGCCCACCAGGCTCTCCGCGTCGAACAGGGCGAACGCGGTGGAGGTCTGGAGGGCGAACACCATGCCGGTGAACGTGCCGGTGAGCCCCACGATGAAGATGGAGCCCACGCCCACGAAGTCCAGCTGGGTGAAGAGGTTCTGCAGCCGGAACGGGCGGCGCACGCTCCAGCGGAAGACGTCCAGGCCCAGGGCGACGACGCCGCCAATGCTGCTGACGACGTCGATGATGCCCTTGCCGAGGCCCTCCACCGACTGGGAGAAGGCGCCGGTGAACCGGTTGGGTTTGCTGGGGGTCTCGGTGGTCATGCGCTCAGGCGGGCGACTCTACGTGCTCCGGACGGCGGCACAAGGGAACTGAAGAGCCGCCCCATCCCACCCCTACCTCCATTGGCTGGTCGCCAGGGGGGCTCCCGCGCCGCGTGAAGGTGGGATGCGATGGGGCTTCCTCCGCCTGGGGTCGGCCGTTATGTTCCGCGGCCCTCTTTACTTTCCACGCCCGGCGCGCCCCTGAGGGGGAGTTGCCGGGCCAGAGCGACACGACAGCATGGCTACTCTGAAGGTCGGCGGCGAGGTGGATGCCCAGTGCACCCGCTGCAAGATGAATCTGGCGCACACCATCCTCGCGATGGTGGGTCCGAAGATCGTGCGCGTCCGTTGCAATACCTGCGGCGGTGATCACGCGTTCCGGGGCACGGCGGGCGTCACGGATCGCCCCAAGCCGGCCTCGACCCGGGCCCCGCGCGCCGCGTCTGGCACGCCCCGCGCGGAGAAGGTGGTCATCTCCTTCGACGAGCAGCTGGCGGGCAAGGACATCGCGAGCGCTCCCAAGTACAGCCCCAAGGACACCTACAAGGTGGATCAGGTGCTCCACCACCCGACGTTCGGGGTGGGCCTGGTGACGGCGGTGCGCGGCGACAAGGTGGACCTCACCTTCCGCTCGGACACCAAGACCCTGGTGCACGGCCGCGGTGGGGCCCCGGCGGAGCGGCCCGCCTTCAGCCCGCCCACGAACAAGCAGGCGGGCCCCGCGGACAAGCCCATGGCCGAGCTGCCTCCCGGGATGGAAGAAGCCGCCGCTGAGACTTCCCTGCCTTCCGGGGATTGACCCGGAGGCCGGAGCGGCGGTCAACTGGGGCGCTGGGTTTCCCGTATGCGTCCGCCGCTCCACTTCGCTGTCTGCCTCCTGATGCTGGGTGCCGCCGTGGCGCGGGCGGAACCGCCGGAGGTGGAAGCGACGCCCGGGCGCGTGGTGCTCGGGAAGGACGCGGCCGTGGAGGTGCGGGTGCGGGTGCCGAAGGGCGCCGGCCCCGTGCGCGCGGCGGCCTCTTCCGGCACCTGGGCGCAAGAGCGGCTGGAAGGTGGCGCCGAGCGCGTCTTCCACTGGACGCCTCCGCCGGTGCGCTACCCGCTGTGGGCGGTGCTCGCGTTCTGGGTGGAGGACGGCCGCGCGCCGGACGTCACCACCCTCCAGCTGCCCCTCCTGGGTCGCACCACGCTGGACGTTTCCACCGCGCCGGGCGCGGACGTGGTGGTCGTGGTGGGCGACGCGCGCTTCGGACCGGTGAAGGCGGACGGGCGTGGACGGGCGCAGGTGCCCGTGGAGGTGCCTCCGGACGCGACGGAGGCGCGCGTGCTCGCGACCCGGGGCACGCTCACCACGGATCGCAGCACACCGCTGGAGGTCCCCGCCGTGCGTCCACTCGTCGCCGCGCTCACGCCGGCTCCGCTGCCTGGAGACGGCGGTGGCTGGCTGATCATCGCGGGGGATGAAGCGCGGATTTCATCGTCGGAGCTGGACGTGGTCGCGGAGGGTGCCACGGTGCAGGCGGTGTCCCTGGAGCGCGCGCGCTTCAAGGTGCAGCCGCGCGCGGACGCCACGGACGTGACCGTCACGGTGCGCTGGAGTGACGCGCCCGTCGAGGACGCGGTGAGGCTCCAGAGCACGGTGAGGCCCGCCGCCGCACGGCCCGCGGAGGAGGTGATCATCCCGGATACCCCCTACGTTTCCCCGGCACACCCTGTTGCGCGCCCGATCTCGGGACAAACGTCGCTGTTCCTCCTGGGCGGCGTCGCGTTCGCGAGCGGCGCCAATGGGGGACCGCTGTTGGGATTGGGCGTGTCCGTGCCGCTGCCGGTGTGGCGCGAGCGATTGGCGGCGGAGGCGGAGTTGGGCCTGCGTCACGCGAGCCTGGACGGTCGGCAGGGAGCCACGATCGTGCACTCGCGCGTGTGGGGGATTCCCCTGCTTTTGTCCGCGCGGGTCACCCTTTTCCAGCATGGTTCCTTTCAGCTGGACGGCCGTGCAGGCGGCGGTGTGCTGGCTTTGAACCATCGCCTGTCGACGGAGCCGGTTGAGACCGGTGACGTCTTTCCTGACGCCGTGGATGAGCGCAAAGTGCGCGCCATGGGATTCCTGGCCGCGCAGGGCGCGTATGCCATTGGTCGCTGGAGCGTCATCACCGAGGTGCGCGCGGCACTGGCGCCCGTGGAGACGCCGTCACTGCGCGCGGAACTGGGTGGCGTGTCCGTGTCCGCGGGACTGAGGTTCATTCCGTGATGCGCGCGGGCCTGGGCGTGGTCGGGATGGCGGTGCTGGCGTGGGCCTGCACGGGCGGCCCCGAGTCCCTGCCTCCGCCCACCATCGTCGACGTGGACCCCGCGACGCTGCCGGTGAACGCGAAGGACGAAGACCTCACCGTGCGGTTCGACGCGCGCTACAGCATGGCCGTGGACTACAGCGCGGAGAAGGTGGATGCGCGCATGGGTTCGGGCCGCGTCTGGGTGGATGAGAAGGAAGCGGCGGTGACGCGCTTCGACCCGGCGGGCGTCGCCATCGTGACGGTGCCCCGGGGCTTGGGCGCGGGCGCGCACGCGGTGCGGTTGCGGCTGGACGACGGGCGCGAAGCCGTGGCCGAGGGCGCCCTCACCCTGCGCCCGTCCGGGCAGGAGGTGGTGGATCCGCCCCTCCCCGAGGACGGCGGCGTGCTCATCCTGACCGACGCGGGGCCCATCTACGGCGACTTCGACGGCGGGGTCGACACCACGGACGGCGGCGAAGCCGTAGACGCAGGCCCCGGCCCCGATGATCCGATGCGCGAGGGCGACATCACGGGCTTCGCCTTCGACGCCATCGAAGGCACGCGCATGAGCCGGACGTCCTTCGACATCACGGTGCGTGCCCAGGGGCCGCGGGCCGGGCACTTCAAGGGCTCCGTGGAGCTGATCGCGTCGCGCGGCACCGTGACGCCCACCAAGATTGGCCCCTGCGACAACGGCGTGTGCAACGCGACCATCGTCATGGAAGCGCCCGCGGGCAACGTGCACCTCAACGCCCTGGACAGCTTCGGCGCGACCGGCGAATCCAACACCTTCCGGTTGGAGCCGTACAAGTAGCGCCGGGCCTCACCCCGCCGCGCGCAGCAGCTCCAGCGTGCGCAGCATGTCCGGCGGCAGCGGCGCATCCACCCCGCGCGCGGGCACTCCCGGCAGCGCGGGCCACTCCACGCGAGCGGCGTGCAGCGGCGTGCGCGTCAGCACCTCCTGGGTCCCCTGCCCTCCCAGGTCCGCTTCCGTGAGCGGCGCCTCGCGGCCGTACTGGTGATCCACGAGCAACGGGTGCCCCAGCGACAGCAGGTGCACGCGGATCTGATGCGTGCGGCCCGTCAGCGGCTCCGCCTCCACCAGCGACGCGCGCGCGAAGGTCTCCACCGGACGCACCCGCGTGCGCGACGGCTTCGCGTCCGGCTCCTCCGGCTTCGCCACGCGCATGCGCCCCTTGCGGCCCGCCACCAGCGGCGCGTCCACCATCCGGGGCGCCTCCAGCCGGCCCTCCACCAGGGCGCGGTAGCGCTTGCGCACCTTGCCCGCCTCGAAGGCCTGGGACAGTGCGCGGTGCACGTCCGCGTCCAGCGCGAACACCAGCGCGCCGGAGGTGTCGCGGTCCAGCCGGTGCACCACGTACACCTTGCGGCCCAGCTGGGCTTCCAGCGTGTCGCGCAGGGACGGACCGCCCTCGCGGCCGGGGATGACGAGCACCCCGGCCGGCTTGTCCACCACCATCACGCCCGCGCCCTCGAAGAGGACGCGGGGAACGTCACCGCTCATTCGTAGTCCGACGCCGGCACGACGGTGATGGGGCCCAGCCCCTCCAACAGCGGCTTCACCTCCGACGCCTTGCCCAGCACCACGATGACGGGCCGGTCCGCGAACGCGTACTTCTTCGAGGCCGCGGCCACGTCCTTGGGCGTCACCGCGCGCAGCCGGTCGCGGAACTTCTCCACCCAGTCGTCGCCCAGGCCGTGCATGCGCATGTCCGCGATGACGGAGGCCACGGACTCGTTGGTCTCCGTGCGCAGCGGATACAGGCCGGCCAGGTAGCTCTGCGCGTCCTTCAGCTCACGGGGCTTGAGGCCCCCGTCGCGCACGCCGTGGATCTCCTTCAGCGCCACGTCGATGATCTCCCGCGTGGACGCCGTCTTCGTGAACGTGGACAGCGCGAAGATGCCGCCCGCGCTCATCGTGTCGAAGTAGGAGCTGACGCCGTAGGTGAGGCCCCGGTTGACGCGGATCTCGTTCATCAGCCGCGACGTGAAGCCGCCGCCCAGCGCGATGTTCATCGCCGTGGCCGGGAAGTAGTCCTCGTGGCCCAGCCAGAAGCCCGGGCCACCCAGGCGCACCTGGGACTGCGTCTGGTCCGGCTTGTCCACCAGCAGCACCGTCCCCGCCTTCGCCAGCGGCTCCTGCTTGCGAGGCAGCATCGGGTCCGCGTCGGGTCCGCCCGTCCAGCCGGCGAAGGCGCGCTCCGCCTCCGCGGCCACGGTCTCCGGGGCGATGGCGCCCACCACGGTGAGCATGGAGATTCTCGGCCCCATGCACTCGGCGTGGAAGCGGACCACGTCGTCGCGCGTGAAGGTGGACACGGTGCGCTTGATGCCGCCCAGGTCCCGGCCATACGGATGGTCGCCCCACACGGCGCGCGTGAAGGCGCGGTCCGCGATGGCGGACGGATCATCCAGGTCGTTGGCGAACTGCGCCAGCGCGCGCTCCCGGGCGTCCACGACCTCCTGCTCCGGGAACGTGGGATCGCGCACCACCTGTCCCAGCACGTCGAGCATCGCGGAGAAGTGCTCCGCGGGCGTGGTGAGGTAGACGGACAGCACGTCCTCGTTGACGCCCGCGTAGAGGCTGGCGCCCACGAACTCGATGGCCTCGCTGATGCCATCCGCGTCCATGCGCTTCGTGCCCCGGCGCAGCAGCCGCGCGGTGAAGTCCGCCAGGCCGTCCTTGCCCTGCGGATCCCACACGCCGCCCGCGCGCATCACCAGCCGCACGGAGACCAGCGGCAGCGGTCCGCGCTCGGCGGCGATGACCTTCAGGCCCGTGGACGTGGTGCTCTCATGCAGCGCGGGCAGCTTCAGCTCGCCGGTGGCGGCGGACTTCGGCGCGGGAACGGTCTTCAGCTTCTTCACGCGCGCAGGGACGGCCTTCTTGACCTGCGCGACCTTCTTGCGCGCGGCGGTGGCCTGCTTGCGCACGGCCTTGGCGGCCTTGCGGACGGTGTTCTTCACGGAGGCGATCTTTCGGGAGGCCATGGCTTACGCGTCCGCCGCTTCTTCGTCACCGGGCTCGTTGGCGCCGGCTTCGGGATGGAGGGTGACCACCGAGCGGCGCTCGGGGGCGAAGTACTTCGCGGCCACGGCCTTCACCTGCTCCGCCGTGACGGCCGAGTAGAAGGTCGGCAGGGAGAGGCCCTCGCGCCAGTCGCCCAGCAGGGCCTCGTAGTGGCCCAGGGCGTGGCCACGGCCGCTGTTGGTGGACAGCTCACGCAGGTGGTCCGCGCGCAGGTTGTTCTTCGCCTTCTGCAGCTCCTTGTCGGTGACACCCTCGCGCGCCAGCTTCTCCAGCTCCGCGTACAGCAGGGCCTCCACCTTCGCCGGATCCGAGTCCGGCTTGAGCTCCAGGTAGAACAGGACGGTCCCCGGGTCGATGCGCCAGCTCCAATCCAGCATCACCGACACGGCGGCCTTCTGGTCATAGACCAGGGACTTCACCAGCCGGCTGCCCTCGCCCTTGGTGAGGACGTACTGGACCACGTCCAGCACCAGCGTGTCCTCGTTGCTGGCGGCGGGGCCGCGGAAGCCGATCATCACCGACGGCGACTGCGCGGGGTGGCGCACCACGGCGCGGCGCTCGCCCTTCTGCTCCGGCTCCGCGTTGAGCACCGGCGCGGGCGTGGGGCCGCGCGGGATGTTGCCGTAGTAGCGCTTCACCAGCGCGAGCGTCTTCTTCGGGTCGATGTCCCCGACGATGTAGAGCACCGCGTTGTTGGGCGCGTAGTACGTGCGGAAGTACTGCTGGCAGTCGTCGCGGGTGATGTTCTCGATGTCCGCCATCCACCCGATGACGGGCCAGCGGTACGCGTGCGCCTTGTAGACGAGCGTGCCCAGCTCCTCGTCCATCATGCCGGGGATTTCATTGTCCACGCGGACGCGGCGCTCTTCCTTCACGACCTCGCGCTCGCTGGTCAGCGTCTCCTGGGAGATGCGCAGCGAGCGCATCCGGTCCGACTCCAGGTCGAGCACCGTCTCCAGCGCGTCGGCGGAGAAGTCGTCGTAGTACACCGTCATGTCGTTGGACGTGTACGCGTTCGAGCGGCCGCCGTTGGACTCCAGCGTCTTGTCGAACATCTTGGGGCCGTACTTCTTCGCCCCGTTGAACATCATGTGTTCGAACAGGTGGCTGATGCCGGTGATGCCGGGCCGCTCGTTGCGGCTGCCTACCTGGAAGAAGGTGTAGAGGCTGACGACCGGGGCCTGGTGGTTCGCCAGCAGGCGGACCTTGAGACCGTTGGGCAGCGTTGCCTCGTGAACGTCGAAGAGAGCGGCGAGGGTGGGGTCCACCGCGCGCACGGCGGTGGACCGCGGGGATGCCTTGGACATAGGTGCCTCACCGTAACCACGGCGGGGCTAGAGATCCACGACACCTTGACGCAAGGCCATCACCACCGCGTCCACGTGGGAGTTGACGCCCATCTTCCGGTAGATATGCGACAGGTGCGTGCGCACCGTCCGCCGCTCCAGCGTCATCACCCGCCCCACTTCGGCGTTGGACAGGCCCTTGGCCACGTAGCGCAGGACGTCCAGCTCCAGGGCCGTCAGCCCCCAGGGCAGCTCGGCGGGCTTCTGGGCGGGCTTCGCCTGGACGGACTGGAAGTAGTTCCAGAAGCGCCGGGCGATGATGGGCTCCAGCACGGTGCCCCCGTCCATGACCTCCTGGATGCCGGAGCGGATCTTCTCCGGCCCCACCCGCTTCACCAGGTAGCCGGACGCGCCCGCCTGGATGGCTTCGTAGACCTTCTGTTCGTCCTCGAAGGACGTGAGGATGAGGATCTCCACCTCCGGGGCGCGGCGCTTGACCTTCTGGGTCACCTGGATGCCGTTCAACCCCGGCAGCTCCAGGTCCAGCAGGACGAGCTGCGGGCGCTCGCGGACGATGTCATCCACCGCCTGCTCGCCGTCCTGGGAGGTGCCCACCACCTCCAGCTCCGGAAAGGTGCCCAGCACCTTGACCAGGTTGCGCAGGAGCTGGGGCTGGTCCTCGACGACGAAGATGCGCGTGCGCTCCACGAAACTCACCGCCTGGTGGGGGGAGGCTGGAACTGTTCGTCCAGCTTCTGGTGCTGGCCCCGCGAGAAGCGGAGCTGGAAGTCCTTCTGCTCACCGGTGGAGATGGCCACCACGCGGATGTCGCGAGTGCCCACCCGGATCGGGTAGCCCACCAGCGGCGTCGCGCGGCGCACCCGGGCCCCGTCGATGAACACGTTCGCCGGGATGTTCGTGCGCAGCGTGAGGAAGGCCCGCTGGTTCTTGGGCGGGACGCCCGGTTCGGCGCCGTCCTCTTCCGCGTCCTCGTCCTCCACGTCGCGGGCGCCCGGGGTCGGCGGCGGCGCGGGCGGTGGGGGCGTGATGGGCTTGAGCGCGGACGGGTTCGCGGGCGGTGCCGGGGTGCCGTTCGCCACGGGCGCGTTCGGGTCGTAGCGGGGCAGCTCCGGTTCCTGCACCGGCTCCAGGCCCAGCCGCCACGCGGCGACCGCGAACATGAACAGGCCCACCAGCGCGATGCCGCCCGCGATGAAGAGCAGGCGCTTGCGGCGGAGCGCGGTGTCCACCACGTCCATGCGCGGCGTCTCCACCGTGTCGAAGCGCTGGTGCACCGGCAGGTGCCGGTCCGATGGCGCGGGCTCCGCCATGTCGTGGCGCACGCGGCCTTCCGCCTTCGGAGGGGCCGCGCGGCGCTCCGAACGAGGCTCGGAAGGAAGGGCTTCGGTGGGCTCGGCGCGGCCCCGGCGCTCCTGGCGGGGCGTGGCCGCGTCGGCGGCTTCCGGGGCGGGCGCGGCCCCACCCACGGCGGGGAGCGCCATCGTCTCCTGCGCGGGCGACCTGCCCCCGGCACCGCGCGCGGGACGCAGCGCCGGGCGCTTCGTGCTGGGCGGCGGCTCTTCTTCGGAGCCCAAGGGCGCACCCTGGGGTTGTCCGGGGCGCATGGCGGCACGGCGGCCGGTGGGCACGGGCGGTTCATCCTCGCCCAGGGCCGGCCCGGAGAAGTCCTCGATGACCTTCACGCGAGGATTGCGTGCCGCGCGTGAGGAAGGGCCCTCCGCGCCCCCCTGCGGACCGGCCTGACGGCGGGACTTCTGCGCGAGGACGCCGGGCGGCGCGTCCCAGCCCTGCTCCAGGGGTCCCGCATGCGAAGGGTCCGTGCTCCGCGCTTCGTTCGCGGACTCGGACTCCGGAGCGGATTCGTCGTCCGCGGGTGCATCGTCCCCATCCGCATCCGGCGCGTAGTCCTGGGGACGAAACGCCTCGAAGCCAGGAGCGGCTTCCTGCGTGTCGGCGGACGCCTCCTGCTCCGTGGGCGCGCGGCTGTACGGGGCGCGCTGGACGATGGACGCCTCGAGTTCCTCCGCGTGCAGGTCCTCCATCTCCGCGCCGGAGACGGGCTCCAGCTTGAAGGAATCCGCGAAGGGCACGGGCCCGGGAGCGGCGAGGCTCACCTCGTTGGGGAACAGCTCCGACACGAAGCGCCCCACCTCTTCCGTTCCGGGAAGGCCACCGCCCGCGGAGAGGAAGTTGCGCAGGGCCTGGGCGAACTCGCCGCACGAGCGGAAGCGCCGCTGGGGCGCGGGATCCAACGCGCGCATCACCGCCGGATCCAGCCGCGAGTTGATCCGCCGGTCCAACCGGCTGGGCGGGGGCAGCGTCTCGCGCCGGGTGCTCACGCCGCTGCCGGGCACCACGGCCTCACGCAACGTGAGCAGCTCGTAGGCGATGGCGCCCAGCGAGTACACGTCGGACGCCTCCGTGGCCTCCTCACCGCGCGTGACCTCCGGCGCGCGGTACGCGCTGCGGCCCCGGTGCGCGAACGTGCGCTTGAGCTGGGGCACGGACAGCAGCGCCTGGAGCGCGCCGAAGTCGCAGATGGCCGGATAGCCCTCGCGAGACAGGAGGACGTTGCCGGGGGTGATGGCCCCGTGGACGACGCCCGCGTCATGCGCGAGCTGCACGACCTCCAGGAGCTGGATGACGATGGAGAGCGCCACCGTGGGCGGCAGGAGGACTTCCTTCGTGTTGAGGCGCTGGAGCGCGATGCCCAGCGTGAAGCCGTCCACGTCCTCGCGGACCACGGCGAGCCGCTGGCGCACGAAGCCCACGTCCACGACGTGGAGGAGGCCCGGGTGGCGCACGGGTTGAAGCCGCCGCACGGTCTCCGCCAGCTCGCGGGCATAGGCGGGGTCGGAGGTGCGCGGCAGGAAGAGCTTCACCGCGACGGGGATGCTGGGCAGCAGCAGGGCTTCGTACAGCTCCGCCAGGTCCCCTGCCTCGGTGCGGCCGGTGAGCCGGTACGTCCCGCTCATCGGGCCTTCCGGGGCGTCTTCGGCCCGGTGGCGCGGCGGCGGGACACTGCGGCGAACACGAAGCCGCACCAGACGCACGACTCACCGCGCCGTCCGCGCGGCAGCTCCAGGGTGCAACCGGGGCAGCGCGGACGGGGCCTGGCGGTGCGGACGGTGGCGGCGGAGACGCTGGCGCGGGTGCGGACGGGGGGGGGCTTGCGCGCCTCCAGGGCGAGCCGGGCCTCCAGACGGCGCACCCGATCCTCCAGCGCGGTGATGCGAGCGGACAGGCGCGCGTGGAGGTCCTCGGCGGAGGCCGGGGATGGACGTGGGGTGCGCATCGTTGGACAGAGCGTGCCAGCCCCGTGCGAAGCCCGCAAGGACGCGGGCGAAGGGCGAGCGGCGCATGTTATGTTTGGGGGTCTCGTGCCTCTACTCTCCCCTGCCCAGCCCATCCCGGGCGGACCCTCCGTGGATCCGCTGCACGGGAGCTTCCGTTCCTCCATCCGCCGCGAGCACGCCAACGACGCGGCCCGCCGGGCGAGGGACCTGCTCACCGACGACGTGCTCGGCCGGCTGCTCACCACCCCGCGTGAGGCCACCGCCCAGGTGCCGCATGCGCGGGACGTGTTCGTCAACCGCAACCTGCGCATGGACCACGTCGAACTCATCGGGTTCGACATGGACTACACGCTGGCCATCTACCACATGCGCCGGCTGGAGCAGCTGTCGTTCGACATGACGATCGCGAAGCTGATCAGCGAGTACGGCTACCCGCCGTTCGTGGGCGGCCTGCTCTACGACCACCACTTCGTGATGCGCGGCCTCGCGGTGGACCGCGTGAACGGCAACGTCCTGAAGATGGACCGCTTCGGTCACGTGGGGCGCGCGTACCACGGCCTGCGGCCGCTGAAGCGCGATGCGTGGAAGGAGCTGTACCGCAACAAGCGCGTGCGGCTGCGCAACCCGCAGTTCGCGTGGAACGACACGCTCTTCGCGCTGCCGGAGACATGCCTCTACTCGGGCATCATCGAGTTGATGGAGTCGCTGGGGCACACCGTGAACTACGGCAAGCTCTACGACGACATCCGGGAAGCCATCGACACGGTGCACCGGGACAACTCGCTCAAGCGGGAGATCCGCAAGGATCTGGCGCGCTACGTGTTCCTGGATCCGGAGCTGGGGCCGGCGTTGCACAAGCTGCGCTCGGGTGGAAAGCGGCTGTTCCTGCTGACGAACTCCGCGTGGGACTACACGAACGCGGTGATGCGCTACCTGTTGGACGGGCAGCTGCCGGAGTACCCCAGCTGGCGGAACTACTTCGACTTCACGGTGACGGCGGCGGGCAAGCCGGCCTTCTTCACGGAGAACCGGCCGTTCCTGGAGCTGGATTCGTCCACGGAGGCAGGCAAGGTGGTGGGCGAGGCGAAGTCACTGGAGCGCGGCACGGTGTACTCCGGCGGCAACCTGGCCCAGTTCGAGGAGTTCACCGGTTACCGCGGCGAGCACGTCCTCTACGTGGGCGACCACATCTACGGCGACATCCTGAAGTCGAAGAAGTCGTCGCTGTGGCGCACGTGCATGATCGTCCAGGAGATTGAAGACGAGATCACGTACACGGATCAGCGGCGCGAGGAGATCGTCACGCTGTCCGAGGTGGAACTGACGCGCGCGCGGCTGGACGACGAGGTGAACCACCGCAAGACGGTGTTGAACACCCTGGAGCGCAGGCTGGAGCGCGAGGAGCTTCCGGAGCCGGAGCGGCAGGAGGTGGAGGAGCTGCGCAAGAAGACGAAGGCGGAGCTGGAGAAGCTGCGCCGTTCGTTGAAGGAGACCAACGGCATCGCGGACACGCTGGAGCGCGACGTCGAGGAGGGCTTCAATCCGTACTGGGGCCTGCTGTTCAAGGAAGGCAACGAGAACAGCCGCTTCGGCTACCAGGTGGAGCAGTACGCGTGTCTCTACACGAGCCGCGTGTCGAACTTCCTGCACCACTCGCCGATGCAATACTACCGCTCCCCGCGAGACCTGATGGCGCACGAGCAGGCCGGCGCGCTGTCGAGCAAGCTGTCCCCGATGGGCAGTGAAGGCCCGCCGAAGGGGTCGTCGGAGAAGGAGTAGTTTCAGGGCGTCGCGGGCAGCCGGCCCCAGATGACGTCGCTGAAGCGCGACGTGGGCGCCGGCTCGATGCCCACCTTGCGCAGGTCGTCGGTGTGGCGAGCGCCCTTCACGACGACCCACCGTCGGGCGACGCGCCTCCCCTCCTCCACCGCTTCGGGCGTGAGGGGGGCGTGTTCCGCGAAGCGGCGTAGGACGTCGAAGGCGGGCTGGGCCTTCTTCGGCTTGGCGAACATCGGGTCGAAGAAGACGACGTCGAAGGACTTCGCGGGCAGCGTCTTCAGGTACGCGTGCGCGTCCGCGTGGACCACTTCGATGGCGCAAGAGTCCGCGCCCCGGTCGTAGCGCTGGAGCCCCTCCGCGGCGACGATGCACAGGGGCAGGCTCTTCTCCAGGCCGACGACACGGCCCGCCGGACCCACGGCGAGCGACGCCACCAACGCGTCCTGTGCCAGGCCCAGGGTGCAGTCGAGCACGGCATCGCCTGGGACGATCTCCGCGACCTTGAGGAACGCATCATCGCGCTGCCCCTGCCGAAGGCGCATGCGCCGCAGGTGAGCCATGCCCGCGTGGAAGCCGAACGAACCCTGCGGTTCCCACAGCGTCACGCCATCGCCGCCCACGACGAGCAGCGCATCCACCTTGGTGCCCAGCCAGGGCGCGATGCCCTCACTGGAGCGGCGCGGAAGGAACGGCAGGTTCCACCGCTGCGCCACGGCCCGCGCCTCACGCACCGTGGCCACGTCCGTCTTCGTGCTGGTGGTGACGGCGAGGGGAAGAGGACTCATCGAGGAACGTATAGCTGGGTATGGTCTTGACCGTGCAGCGAAGGAGCGGCACGGCAGCCATGGTCGAAGACCTCGAAGGCGACTGGCATCAACTCCGTGTGCTCGACACGCACGCTCAGCAAGAAGGCACTGTCATCCTGGATGACGCCCTGCGCACACTCCTGCGACGGGCCGGCCCTTCCGTGGCCATCCCCCCTGCGGAAGTAGAGGCCGGCCTGCGCACCCCGGAGGCCGCGACCGCCCTCCTCCACCAGATGCGTCAGCGCGTCACGGAGGGTTCCCGGCGCATGAGCGACGCCCTCCACCGCATGTACCGCCTTCGCGACCAGGGCGATCTGGACGGCGCGCGCCAACAGATGCGGGACCTGCTCTCCGTGGAGGTCGTGCCGTACTACCGCGAGCTCGCGCAGGGGCAGCTCGCGGACCTGGACTGAACCGCCCTACTCCGCGACCGCCTGGAGCTTCCGGCCACCCTGCATCTGCGCCACCGTCACGGACTGGTTCCGGCCGTTGCGCTTCGAGTGGTACAGGCACTGGTCCGCCAGGTCGATCATCTGCTGCTTCTCCATGGCGTTGTCCGGGAACGTCGCGATGCCCAGCGACATCGTGATGCGCAGCGGGCCCATCTCCGTCTGGAACACCTCCGCCATCACCGCCTCGCGGATGCGCTCCGCGATGATCTTCGCGCCCTGCACGTCCGTCTCCGGCATCACCATCACGAACTCCTCGCCGCCGTAGCGCGCGACGACGTCCGTGTCCCGCGCCATCGTCTTGATGATGCGCGCCACGCCCTTGAGCACCTGGTCGCCCGTCGGGTGCCCGTACGTGTCGTTCACGTTCTTGAAGTGGTCCACGTCCGTCAACATGATGGAGCACTTGCGGTTGTACCGCCGCGCCTGCGCCAGGATGTCGTCCGCGCGCGACTGGAACGTGCGGTGGTTGAGCAGCCCCGTGAGGCCGTCCGTCGTCGCCATCCGCTCCATCTGCTCGTAGAGCTGCGCGCGCAACACCGCCTGCGCCGCCTGGATGGCGATGACTTCGATCATCCGCAGCACGTCCTGCTCGAACGCCGTCTTCTTGCGCGACCCCGCCACCAGCGTGCCCAGGATGCGGTCCCCCGCCACCAGCGGGAAGATCTTCAGCGCGCCCAGGCCGCGCACCTGCGTCTCTTCATCGAAGATGACCTGGCGGTCCATCGCCTTGATGTCCCGCCCCGGCAACGGCGCCCCGTAGCGCACGACGTTCGCCACCAGGCCGTTGTTGTCCTGGAACGTGCGCCCCTCCAGCGCCTTGCCCTGCGCCGTGACGCCCGTCATCCGCATCACGCGGTGCACCCGCTTGCCCTCCTGCTCCGACACCAACGTCACCGCGCAGAAGTCCAGCCCCGCCAGCTGCCGCGTCGCCTCCAGCACCGCCACGAACACCTGGTCCGGGCTGCCCGCGCGGTTCAGCTCCTCGATGGCCCGGAAGAACCGGTCCTTCTCGTCGCGCGTCTTGCGGATGTAGCTCATCACCCGCTCCACCTCGATGGAGCGCAGCACCTCTCCGGCGATGGTGGTCAGCATCTTCTCGTCCTGGTCGGTGAACGGCTCGTTCTTGAGCTTGTCCGCCACCAGCACGCCGCGCACCAGCCCGCTGCCCTCCAGGATGGGCACCGCAAGCAGCGCCTGCACCGTGGGACCGCCGCCCTCGTAGTACGTGACGCCCTTCAGCCCCTGCGGCGAGTTCATCCGCACCGGCGCGCGGCGCTTCAGCACTCCGCCGATGATGCCCTCGCCCGCGTTGAACTTCTCGCGCTGCACCCGCTCCGACGCCGAACGGCAGTCGTACAGCTTCAGGCTCCGGTCGTCCGACGTGAGCAGGAACGCCGCGCAGGTGTCCGTGCGCAGGCCCGTCTCCGCGATCTCCAGCGCCGCGTGCACCGCGCCTTCAATCTCCTTCACCGACGCGACGAGCCACTTCTCGTCGGAGTTCATCCCGCTGAAGCTGTCCTGCGTCCCGGAGGACACCAGCCGGAAGGTGCGCGCGCGCTCCTCCACCTCGCGGATGCGCTTCTGCACCGCGTCCGACTCCGCCCGCTTCGCCACCGCCATCCGCGCGGACAGCACCAGGTGGTACAGCCCCGCGAACAGCGCCAGGAACAGCGTGTGCGTCAGGAACCCGGTGACGTTCACCACCTGCCCGCCCAGCGTCACCAGCCCGTCGTACACCAGCGCCACGCCCAGCAGCGTCATGCCCGCATTGCGCGGCAGGAACGCCACCAGGAACGCCATCAGCAGGTAGACGATGGGGAACAGCTCCCCGCCGCCAATGGCCACCACGATGAAGGCCGCGGAGATGAGCCCGCCGCCCAACTCCAGGTCGTCGCGCAGGTCGATGATCGCGCCCACCGACGAGCGCATCGCCCGGCGCCACGCAGCCATGCCAATGCCGACGAGCAGCCCCACCACCAGCGCCGCTTCCGTCCACCCCAGCGTGTGCAGGCCCCGGAAGCCCCCCCGCGCCAGGTGCACGAAGGTGGCCAGCGCCACCGCCGCGGGGATGGCGCGGAAGAACGCGCGCACGAGCTTCGCGGGAGAGGGCACCACGGACAGCGAGGTCATGGCGACTCCAGGTGGAAGACGATTTCGCCCGGCTTCACGTAGCCGAGCTCCTCACGGACCGACTGCTCCAGCGTCGCCGGGTCCTTGCGCAGCGCCGCGATCTCCTTGCGAAGCGCGTCGTTCTGCGCGGCCAGCGCGCGGTTGCGCTCGTCGAGCACCTCCACGTCCTGCCGCAGGCGCAGGTAACGACGGAAGCCCTTGGCGTCCGCCACCGAAGCGAGGCTCAGGGCCACCGCCACCACCGCCGCCACCATCAGGAGCTTTCGCCGGGACGTCATGAGCGCCGGCGAAGGTACCAGCGGCCCCCCTGCCCGCAAGAATTCCGCTCCAGCCCTGTAGCACTCCGGGCCGGGGCCGGAACTCAGTCCGCCTTCAGCAGCTTTTCGATGGCCTTCGCCACGTCGGACTGGCCCTCGATGCCCTGCCACGCGGCCACCGCGCGGCCGTGCTTGTCCAGCAGCACCGTGCTGGGCAGCGCCCGGATGCGGCCGAAGGCGCTCTCACCGGCGCGCATCCGCTCGTCCGACAGCAGCACCGGGTAGGGAAAGGCGTAGTGGTCCGCGAACGGCCCCAGCACCCGCCCCTCGTCGATGTCCATCCCCACCGCGACCACCTGGAAGCCCTGGGGACCGTACGTCTCCTGGAGGTGCTTCAGCGTGGGCAGGTCCGCCAGGCACGGGAAGCACCAGGTGGCCATGAAGGACACCAGCACCACCTTGCCCGGCAGCTGGCGCGGGTCGTAGCGCGTGGGCCCCACCGACGGCAGCCACAGCGCCCGGTAGAACGCGGGCCCGGCGTCCACCGGGCCATTGCGGTGACAGCCGGAGAGGGCCAGCACGCCCAGCGCCACCGCGCACGCCAGCGCGCGTCGTCGCACCGGGCTCACGCGCTCAGGCCTCCGACTCCGGAGGGCCACCGCGGAGCTGACACTCACGGCATAGGCCGTACAGCTCCATCTTGTGCGACGTCACCGTGAAGCCGTGCTTGCGAGCCACCGCGTCCTGGAGCGTCTCGATGCGGTCGTTCTCGAACTCCACGATGGTGCCGCAGCTCGTGCAGATGAGGTGGTCGTGGTGCTCGCGCCCCGCCGCCGCCTCGTAGCGCGTCTGCCCGTCGCCGAAGTTGCGCGCGTGCGCGAGGCCGCACTCGTTGAGCAGCTTCATGGTCCGGTACACGGTGGCCACGGACACCTTGGTGTCCTGTTCGCGCACCTTGTTCCACAGCTCCTCCACGGACAGGTGGCCGCCCACCTCGAAGAACGTGTCGATGATGAGGCTGCGCTGGCGAGTGCTCTTCAGGCCGTGCTGGGCCATGTAGCGCGCCAGCACCTCGTCCTTGTCCTTCTCAGAATGGGAGTGGCTGTGGTGATGGGTCGTCATCTGCAATCTCTGGAGCACCCCATGTGTTGAGGTGGGAATGCCTGCTCCCGCAAGCCAATTTCAGCAACCGGCCTCAGCAAGCGCCCATTTCCCTGCTGACTAGCACGGACTTCGCCTTGCGCCGCGCCTGGGCTGTTTACATTGAGGCCGGACTGGCTCATTGACACCTGTCTGGCCGCGAAGATAGAGGCATCCGCCCTCGTAAACGAGCAATTTTCCGAACCTTTCCTTTCCATGATCAGTCCCTGGCAGAGAAGACGGCAGCCCGATGATGTACCCACCCCGGTGGCGGTGGCGGTGTCGGACTTCTGCCGACGCGCGAAGGCTCCGGCCCCCGCACAGCAGGTCCGCGAGGCGCTCGCGCTCCTCACCGAGGAGGAGGACTTCCGGGTCCGCGCCCTCACGGACGGTGAACCGGAGGCGTCCCCCCTGGGGCCCTTCGCGGTGGTGGACATCCTGCGCGGCGTGACGCCGTCGCTCGCAGCCCAGCGCCAGGAGTGCGGCTTCTACGACGTGGTCCAGGAGCTGGCCCTGGTGCGCGAGGAGAAGACGCCGCCCCCCGCGCCCGCCTCCAC
>NZ_RAWE01000059.1 GCF_003611695.1 Corallococcus carmarthensis
GGGGAAACGGGGTAGGGACGCCGCTTTCGGAAAAAGGCCGGTGACAGATTTCAGGGGCACCGGTGTTCCCCTGGCCAACCGGGAGGCGCGTGCGGTGTCCGTCGATGTGGAGGCCTATTACCGACGCTATGGCCCCCAGGTGCTCCGGCGCTGCCGCTTCCTGCTGCGCGACGAGGAACAGGCCGTGGACGCCATGCATGACGTGTTCGTTCAACTGCTGCGCTACCAGGCCGCGCTGAAGGACGCGGGGCCTTCCAGCCTGCTGCATCAGATCGCCACGCGCGTGTGCCTCAACCGCCTGCGCGGCGCGAAGCGGCGCCCCGAGGACCGCGACGACGAACTGGTCCTGCGCATCGCCGCGTCCGGCGACACCGAGGCGCGCACCGCCGCCCGGGGCCTGCTGGACCGCCTCTTCGGCCGCGTCCCCGCGTCCAGCCGCGACATCGCCGTGCTCCACCTGGTGGACGGCATGACGCTGGAGGAGACCGCCCGCGAGGTGGGCCTGTCCGTGTCCGGAGTGCGCAAGCGCCTCCGGGCCCTGTCCGCTGTCCTGCAGGAGCTGGAGGCCGCATGACGTCCCCCCACCGCACCCCGGACTGGCTGCTGGAGCGAATCGCCCTGGGGGAGCTGCCCCCGGACGAGCTCACCGCCGCCCGCGACCGCCTGGCCCGCGAACCCGACGGCCCCGCCCGCCTCGCCGCCCTGGAGGCCGACTCGCGCGCCACCCTGGAGGCCCTGCCCCCGGACCGCGTCGCCCGCGAGGTGAAGGCCCGCTTCGCCCGCGCCGACACCTCCGCCGCGCCCCGCGCCGAGGCCCCGCCGTCGCGCCCTTCCTGGCGCTTCCTGCCCGCCCTGGTGCCGGTGCTCGCCGCCGCCACCGTGGTCGTCCTCGTCAGCCGGCCGGGGGCACAGGAGGCGCGCGACCCGTGGTCGGCGACCGGCACTGGAGGTACCCCCGGCGTCCTGGAGCCCACGCGCAGCAAGGGACTCCAGCCCCGGCTCGACGTGCACCGTCAGGTCGCCACCCGCACCGAGCGCCTCACCGACGGCGCCCCCGCCCAGGCCGGTGACGTGGTGCAGCTGTCGTACACCGCCGCCGGCCACGCCCACGGCGTCATCCTCTCCGTGGACGGCCGGGGCACCGTCACCCCGCACCTGCCCGCCCTGGGCGACACGTCCGCGCCCCTGGAGCGGAGCGGCGCGCACCTGCTGCCCCGCGCCTACGAGCTGGACGACGCCCCCGGCTTCGAGCGCTTCTTCCTCATCACCGCCGATGCGCCCTTCGAACTGGAGGGGGTGATGGCCGCCGCGCGCGTCCTCGCCACCTCCCCCGAGGCGCGCACCGCGCCGCTGACCCTGCCCGCAGGCTTGGGCCAGACGTCCTTCCTGTTGGAGAAGCCCTCGCCATGAGAGCGCTCGTCATCCTCCTGTTCGTGCTGGGCACGGCCCCCGTTGCCCACGCCGCGGAAGCCGCCGCCGTGCGACGGCTGGCCCTGTTCGTGGGCGTCAACGACGGCGGCCCGGAGCGCGTGCGGCTGCGCTACGCGGAGACCGACGCGAAGGCCTTCGCCCTGGTGCTGTCGGAGCTGGGCGGCGTGCTGCCCCAGGACCGCGTGCTCCTCACGGACGTGGACCGCGCGGGCGTGCTCGCCGGCTTCGACCGGGTGCGCGGCCTCGCGGAAGGCGTCCGCGCCGCGGGGGCCCGCCGCGTGGAGGTGCTGCTGTACTACTCCGGCCACTCGGACGACGAGGGGCTGCTGCTCAAGGGCCAGCGCCTGGACTACGGCGAGCTGCGCCGCTCGCTGGAGGGGCTGCCCGCGGACGTGCGCATCGCGGTGTTGGATTCGTGCGCGTCCGGCGCGTTCGCGCGCAAGAAGGGCGGCGTCGCGCGGCCCGCGTTCCTGGTGGACTCCGCCATCCAGGTGAAGGGCCACGCCATCCTCACCTCCTCCAGCGCGAACGAGGCCTCGCAGGAGTCGGATCGGCTGGGCGGCTCGTTCTTCACCCACCACCTGCTGTCCGGCCTGCGCGGCGCCGCGGACGTCACCCACGACGGCCGCGTCACCCTCACGGAGGCCTACCAGTTCGCCTTCCACGAAACGCTCGCGCGCACGGAACGCACGCAGGGCGGCGCGCAGCACCCCAACTACGACATCGAGCTGGCGGGCACGGGCGACCTGGTGATGACCGACCTGCGCGCCACCACCGCGGGCCTGGTCCTCACCGAGCCGCTGGAGGGCCGCCTGTACGTGCGCGACGCGGTGGGCACGCTGGTGGTGGAGGTGCAGAAGGTGTCCGGCCGCGCCACCGAGCTGGGCCTGGCCCCCGGCGCCTACCGCGCCCGGCGCGAGTGGGACGGCGGGGTGTCCGAGGCGGCCTTCACGCTGAAGGAAGGCGTGCGCACGCCGCTCGCACCCGGCGACTTCCTGGGCGTGGGCCACGAGGCCACGGTGATGCGCGGCGGGGGGGGCGGTAGCGCACCGCTGTCCCCGCAGGGCCGGCGGATGCTGCCGGTGAACCTGAGCCTCGTGCCGAGCATGAGCACCAACACGCTGAGGGCCGGCCGCGCGCAGGTGGAGAACCGCTTCGCGCTGGGCGTCGTCAACGGCGGCGCGGCGCTGGGCGGCGGGCTGGCGCTGGGCCTGGCGGGCAACGTGTACGACGCGGAGGTGTCCGGCCTGGCCATGGCGCTGGGCTTCAACACGTCCGGCGCGGACGTGTCCGGCGCGCAGCTGTCGCTCGTCACCAACGTGGCGGGCGGCGCGGTGCGCGGCGTCCAGGCGACGCTGGGCCTCAACGTGGCCAACGGGGACGTGGACGGCGTGGGACAGCTGGCACTGGGCGCGAACGTGGCGCGCGGCGCATTGGGCGGAGTGCAGGCGGCGCTGGGCGCCAACGTCACCACCGCGGACGCCACCGGCATGCAGTTGTCACTGGGTATCAATCACGCCAACGGCACGATGAAGGGCGTGCAGTTCACGCTGGGCGTCAACTCCGTGGCGACGGCCGCGCGGGGCATCCAGGGGTCGGTGCTGCTCAACCGCGCCCCATCCCTCACCGGCATGCAGCTGGGGCTGATCAACGTGGGCGGCGACGTGTCCGGCATGCAGCTGGGGCTGATCAACGTGGCGGACACGGTGCACGGCATGCAGCTGGGGCTCGTGAACGTCTCCGACGAAGTGCACGGCGCGCCGGTGGGCCTGTTCACCTACGAGAAGAAGGGCCAGCTGCACCTGGAGGTGTACGGCAGCGACGTGCAGCTCACCAACCTGGCGCTGAAGTTTGGCGGCAAGCACTTCTACACGACGCTGCTCGCGGGGATTGGGCCGGACGACCGCTTCCAGCGCTTCAGCCTGGGCCTGGGCCTGGGCGGGCACATCCCGCTGGGTTCACGCTTCTGGGTGGACGTGGACGTCGCGGCCAGCCAGGTGCTGTCCACGCGCGACCCGTTCTCCAGCAAGTCCAACAACCTGCTCTCGCAGGCGCGCGCCATGCTGGGCTTCCAGGTGATGCCGAGGCTGGCCGTGTTCGCGGGCCCCACCTACAACGTGGCGTTCATGTGGGGAGAGTCGGAGTTCTCGAAACTGACCACGCTGCCGGTGCGCTCGCACACCATCGACGCGGACACGCACATGCAGCGCTGGCCCGGCTTCCAGATGGGCGTGCGGCTCTAGAGAGACACCGCCGGGACCGCGCATGAAGCGGCCCCGGCGCGGGACTTCCCTCAGCCGACGACGCGGGTGGCGCGCAGCACGATGGCGTCGCCCGCGGGGCCGGCCTTGAGCCGCTTGTCCAACGAGCCCTCCACCTTGAGGCCGGGGCCGCCCTTGAATGCCCGCTGCATGAGTTCGCCGGCCTTCTCGTTGTCCCCGCCGGTGACGGCGCTGAGGTCGATTTCGTGGAAGGACTGGATCTTCTTGTCCGGCGCGTCCGCGCTGAACAGGTCGTAGTGGTCGCAGGGCGGCGCGAAGCAGCGCTTCCCGTTGTCCTTGACGATGTAGACGGTGCTGGTGGTCATGGTGGCGTCTCCGGGTGAGGGGGTGGGGGCGGCCGTGCCGGGCTCGTTGGCGATGCCCTCGGGCGTCTGCACTTCGGTCCGCTTCAGGTCGGCGGGGGCCGCCGCGCCGGGCGCATCACCGCCGGAGGGCTGCGCGGTAGGAGAGGACGGCGTGCTGCACGCCACCGGGCCGAGCAGGAGCACGGCGGACAACAGCAGGGAGCGGGCGTTCATGGCGACTCCGGAAAGGAGGACGGGGTGCCCTCCTTCAACGCGGGAGGACACGGCCGGGTCCACTCTGCCCGTCCGCGCGCCTGCCCACCAGGGCGCCAGGGGCGATTTTGCTCCATGTCCTACATGGGCCCGGAGAGTCGGGAAGAGAGCGAAGCCCGTCGCGAAAGGGGTACCAAGACGGTGGAAGGGGTTACCCGTTCGTTGTACACCCGCGCCCTAGGAGATCGGCCTTCGGGGCCGTGACCTGTAAGGACGCCCACGATGGAATTCCGCATCGCCGCCGACGAGCTGAAGAAGGCCCTCTACCGCGCCCAGGGCATCGTGGAGCGCAAGACGACGATGCCCATCCTCGCCAACGTGCTGCTCACGGCGAACAAGGGCAGCATCACGGTCACGGCCTTCGACCTGGACATCGGCATCGTGTCCGAGCACGCCGCGGACGTGTCCAAGCCGGGCGCCGTCACGCTGAGCGCGAAGTACGTCTTCGACATCGTGCAGAACCTCCCGGACGCGGAGGTCACGCTCAAGAAGCTGGCGAACAACTACGTCGACATCTCCTCCGGCTCCGCGCACTTCAAGATCGTCGGCATGGCCGCCGAGGAGTACCCGAAGCTGCCCAAGGAGGAGAGCGCGCCGCTGGTGCAGATCTCCGGCAACGTCCTCCTGGAGATGATCAAGAAGACCCAGTTCGCCATCTCCAGCGACGAGACCCGCTACATCCTCAACGGCGTCTTCTTCGAGCCCCAGTCCAGCGGCAAGGTCCGCATGGTGGCCACGGACGGCCACCGGCTGTCGCTCATCGAGCGCGAGATGTCCGGCGACTTCAAGCTCAAGAGCGGCGTCATCATCCCGCGCAAGGGCCTGATGGAGTTGAAGCGCCTGCTGGACGAGGCCCCGGACGCGGAGTGCCACCTGGGCTTCGCGGAGAACTCGGCGCTGTTCAAGAAGCCGGGCCTCACCATGGTGATGCGCCTCATCGACGGGCAGTTCCCGGAGTACCAGCGCGTCATCCCCAAGGAGGGCGAGAAGGTCGTCCTCGTGCCCAAGGTGCGCCTGCTGGAAGGCCTCAAGCGCATCGCGCTCCTGTCCGCGGACAAGAGCAACGCCATCCGCATCGGGTTGGAGAAGGGCAAGCTGCTCATCACCGCCAGCAACCCGGACCTGGGCGAAGCGCGTGACGCCCTGGACGTGGACTACAAGGGCAACGACATCACCATCGGCTTCAACGCCCGCTACCTGATGGACGTGCTGGGCGTGACGGACACGGACGAGGTCAGCTTCGAACTGGGTGACGAGCACAGCCCGGGCGTGCTGCACGGCCCCGGCGACCGCAGCTTCACCGCCGTGGTCATGCCCATGCGCGTCTGAGCTGGGTCTCCGTCCACCTTCCCACGTCGGTTTCGCGGCACCGTTCCACGTTCGACGCTCCGCGCCATGGGGAGGCCTGCGCCCGGCGCGGCGTCTCCTTATGATGGGGCGTGGCCACCCGTCCGGACGACCTGAAAGCGCGGCTGGAGGACCGAGCGGACCTCCTGGAGGCCACGCGCCTGCGCTACCGCGCGCTCAAGGGCGTGCTGGAGTCCTTCTTCTGGAGGGACCGGATCCGCAACCACTTCGAGCTCCTGCGCGAGGTGGCCACGGCCCAGCCGGAGGTGGACGCGACGCTGGGCGCGCTGCGACGCCGCGTGGAGGCGGAAGGCTGGCCGCGCGACGCGGCACCCGTCCGGCTGATGCACGAGGTGGAGCGCCTGCGCGATGCGGTGGAGCGCGCGGCGGAGCGGCGGTTGTCCTCATCGGCTTCCTCGGCCTCCGACGACGCGGAGGAGGACGTGCCCGCCACGCTGGGGGAGCGGCTGTTGCGCCTGGAGACGGAGGTGCTGGACGCGGCGCCATTCCTGGGCGGACGCGTCTGGGCCCAGGCGGTGGAGCTGTTGCCTCGCAACCTGCCGGAGCTGCGCGCCGCGTGCGCCGCGGGCGAGGTCTTCGAGCGCGTGTTCATGCGCCCCGTGCCGGAAGGGGCTCAGGCGTTCTCCGACGAGGAGGCGCGGGAGCTGGCGCGGGCGCTGCCCCTGGGCGCCGCCGCGCTGGTGGCGCTGTGGGAGCGGCTGGAGCGCTACGACAGCCGGGGGCGGGTGAAGGACTTCCTCCAGCGGCGCATGCGCCGTGCGCCGACGCGTGTGGCGCGCAGCGGGCCGGAGCTGCTGTTGCACGCGGCCTTCTGGCACGACGTGGCGCGGGTGCGCGTGCGCGCGGTGCTGGAGGCGGAGCTGGCGCCGGTGGTGCCGCGCGAGCCGGAGCTGCCCGCGCTCCTGTCCTGGCGGGCCGCGCTGTCGGAGGATCCGGCGTTGCGGCTGTCCGCGCGGAGCGTCTTCACGGAAGGGCGCGCGGGGCTGGTGGAGACGGCGGCGGCGCTGGCGGCCCTGTCGCGCGAGCGGCCCCGGGGCGCGTGGAGTGAAGAGGTCGCGTGGGCGCGGCTGGAGCAGGCCGCGCAGCGGGCGCGCACGGAAGAGGGACCAGAGGCGGAGGCCCTGCGGGACGCCCTGCGACTCTTCGTGATGCTGCGGGGCCAGGCGCGCACACCCGCGCGGCTGTTCTCGCCGGAGCACGCGAAGCCCGCGGGGGGCGACGTGGCCCGCAACGGGGACCTGGTGGCGCTGGTGCAGGCGGCGCGTCACGCGGCGCTGCGGCAGGGCGGCTGAAGACAGACACCGGTTTGGGGCCGGTGGAAGGCTTCTGTTAGGTTGGGTGTGTCGCTTCCTTTTTTCGGTCGTCACCCCGCCCATGACCCAGCCTGTTCCTCCGCCGTCCGCTGACGCGGCGCCGCTCCAGTTCGACCGCGCCGAGTTCACCGAAGCGCCTCCGGTGACGAAGTGCACCGTCTGCCAGCGCGCCATCCAGAGCGTCTACTTCGAGGTGAACCAGCGCCTGCTGTGTCCCGACTGCCGCGAGCAGGTGGAGGCGGCGATGACGGGCGGCTCGAAGTCGAAGCGCTTCCTGACGGCGTCGGTGTTTGGCTTTGGCGCGGCCGTGGCGGGGGCGCTCGTCTATTGGGTGGTGAGCCTGACGGGCTACAACATCGGCCTCATCGCCATCGTGGTGGGGTGGATGGTGGGGACCGCGGTGTTCAAGGGTTCCGAGTCGCGCGGTGGCGGGGTCTACCAGGCGCTCGCGGTGCTGCTGACGTACTTCGCGGTGGCGGGCTCGCTCGCGCCGGATGTGTACAAGGAGCTCACGACGCAGCCTCCGGCCGAGGTGGCGGCCGGCACGCCGGCGGAGGAAGCGGTGGAGCCCTCCGCCGCGGGCAACGTGGTGCTCGCGGGAGTGATTTCCGTGGCGGCGCCGGTGCTCGTTGGAATCAACAGCCCCATGTCGGGGCTCATCTACGGCTTCGCGCTGTTCGAGGCGTGGCGCCGCACGAAGCGGACGGCGCTGAACATCGCGGGGCCGTTCAAGCTGCAGGAGGCACCCGCCGAGGGTGAGGCCGCGCCCGCGGAGCCGGAGCGGTCCGTTGGCTGAGGCGCTCGCGGTTCAGCTCCTCACGCAGCGGTGTGAGGGGTGTGGTTCGGAGCTCGCGCCCCGGCTGCTCACCTGTCCGTCGTGCCGGAAGCTGGTGCATGGGAAGCGGCTGACGCAGCTGGCGGCGGATGCGCAGGCGGCGTCGGAGCGGGGCGCGCCGTTGGAGGCGCTGGCACTGTGGCGCGAGGCTTTGGAGTTGTTGCCACCGGGCACTGCGCAGCACTCGCAGGTGACGGCGCGGGTGACGGCGCTGAGTCAGCAGGCGGATGCGCACGGGCTGGCGGTGCCGCTGGCGGAGGCGGAGCGCAAGCGTTCGGGAATGCCGAAGGTGTTGGCCAGCATGGGCGCGGTGGGCCTGATGCTGTGGAAGTTCAAGTTCGTGCTGGCGCTGCTCTTGGGCAAGGGGAAGTTGCTGCTGCTCGGGCTCACGA
Organism: Corallococcus carmarthensis; assembly: GCF_003611695.1. GTDB lineage: Bacteria > Myxococcota > Myxococcia > Myxococcales > Myxococcaceae > Corallococcus > Corallococcus carmarthensis. The sequence continues at coordinate 8,179 of NZ_RAWE01000059.1, forward strand.
AGGCGAGCACGCTGTTCTCCATGCTGTTCGCGGTGAGCGTGTACTGGACGATGTGGGGTTGGAGCTTCGCGCTGGGGTTGGTGGCGTGCATCTACGTGCATGAGATGGGGCACGTGGCGTCGCTGCGCCGTCTGGGCATGAAGGCGGACGCGCCCATGTTCATCCCGGGGTTGGGCGCGTTCGTGCGCCTGAAGCAGGTGCCGGTGGATGAGCGCGAGGACGCGCGCATCGGATTGGCGGGGCCCATCTGGGGCACCGCGGCGGTGGTGGTGGTGCTGGTGGCGGCGGTGCTCACGGGATGGAAGGCATTGGGAGCCATCGCGCACGCGGCGACGTGGCTGAACCTGTTCAACCTGGTGCCGGTGTGGCAGCTGGACGGCTCGCGAGGCTTCCGGGCGCTGGCGCGCAAGCAGCGGTGGATGGCGGTGGCCGTGCTGGGCGCGACGTGGTTCCTCACGGGAGAGAACCTGCTCCTGCTCATCGGAGGAGTGGCGGCGTACCGCGCCCTGCTCACACCCGCGTCGGAGAAGGGCGACCTGCGCACGCTGGTGGAGTACAGCGCGCTGGTGGTGGGATTGGGCGCGCTGGGCTGGGCCGCGCAGCACTGGACGGGGGCGACGGCGGCGCTGTGAACGCACCTGAAGCGCCCATTCAGGTGGGTCCTTACCGGCTGGGCCGTCTGCTGGGGAGCGGCGGCATGGGGCAGGTTTTCGCGGCTGTTCGCGAGGAAACCGGGCAGGAGGTGGCCCTCAAGCTCCTGTCCCCTGAGTCCGCGGAGGATCCCCAGCTTGTCGCGCGCTTCCTTCAGGAAGCGCAGGCTCTGGCACAACTCGACCATCCTGGAGTGGTGCGTGTCCTCGACAGCGGGCGGACTGGCACCACCGCGTTCCTCGCCATGGAGCTGCTCCAGGGGCAGTCCCTGCGCGAATGGATGAAAGACGCCAGGGGCGACTTCCATGGGGCCCTGGCGCTGTGCCGTCAGCTTGCGAGCATCATGGTGGACGTCCACGCACGCGGCATCGTCCACCGCGACCTGAAGCCGGAGAACATCTTCCTCTGCCCGGATGGCGCGAAGGCCACGGGCCTGAGGGTGAAGCTGCTGGACTTCGGCATCGCCAAGCTGCCATTCCGGGACACGGGCCCCTTGGACCCGACCCATGTCCATACGCACGAGTCGACCCTCATCGGCACGTATGCGTACATGGCGCCCGAACAGTTTCGCAGCGCCGCGACCGTCGGGCCGCGCGCGGATGTGTACTCGCTGGGGGTGGTGCTCTTCGAACTGCTCGCGGGCCGCACGCCCTTCGCTTCCGCCGAGCCCATCGAGTTGCTGACCGCGCATGCGCAGGAGGAACCTCCCGCCTTGCGGCAATGCGCTCCGGATGTGCCCGGGGCGCTGTCCGCGTTCGTGGCCACCCTTCTCGCCAAGGCGGCGGAGGTCCGGCCCACCATGGCGCGGTGCCAGCAGGTACTGGCTCGGCCCTGGACGCCTGAACCCGAGGTCTGCCCCATCCCGGGACTCGCCCCCTTCACCGAGTCCCAGGCCGCGCTCTTCTACGGCCGTGACGCGGAAGTGGCCGCATTGCTGGGGCTCCTGGAAGAAGCACGCGTGGGGGCTCGACGCTGGGTTCAGGTGGAAGGCCCCAGTGGCGGAGGAAAGTCCTCGTTGATCCATGCGGGGCTGCTGCCCCGGCTGAGGACGTTGGATGCCCGAGAGGGCGCCCGATGGCGCATCGCGACGGTGCGCCCGTCGGCCAACCCTTGGGAGGGGCTGGCCCAGGCGCTCGCGACGGCCTTTGCCTCCGAGCAGGAGGATGTGTCGAAGGACGTCCTGCTTCGCATGCTGCGAGCGGGCCCCGTCGCGCTGCGGGACCTCGTCTTGGAGAAGACGCCCCCTGGCTTCCTCTTGCTGCTGGTCCTTGAGCCCCTGGAGGAACTGCTCACGCTCGACGCGGCGGACCGTCAGGCTTTCGATGTGTTGTTGGCCGAGTCCCTGCGGGGACGCGAGGTGCCACTGCGCCTGCTCACGGCGGTGCGCGGGGATTTCCTGCACCGCGTGGAACATCAGCTGCCCGCGCTGGCCCGGAGCCTTCCCGAAGCCGTGCGCTATCCATTGCCATCCATGAGCGAGCTTGGCCTCGTGCAGGTCGTCCACGGCCTGTCACGCCACGCGGGGCTCCAGTTGGAAGGGCCGTTGGCCTCGCGGATGGTGGATGACGCCCGGGATGAAGACGGACGCCTGCCGCTGCTGGGGCATGCCCTGCGGGGACTGTGGGGGCTGCACGCGGAAGGCCCCCTGACGCTCGCGCACTATGACCGGATGGGAGGCGTGGGCGGGGCGCTGTCCCGGCAGGCGGAGGGCTTGCTGGACGCCTTGGGACGGGAGGGGCGTGAACGGGCGAAGTGGCTTCTCCTCGACCTGGTGCAGGTGGGTCGGGGCGTGCCCGACAGTCGGCGCCCGCGTTCACGCCAGGAGGTGCTCGACGCCGCGGGGGGAGATGGGTTGGCGGAAGAAGTCCTGGCGCGCCTGTCGGGGACCTTCCCTGGCATGGAGCCAGGGCCCCGGCTCATCATGCTCTCGGGCGATCCCGAACCTTCGCGGCAGCGGGTGGATCTGGCGCATGAGACGCTGTTGCAGCAGGTGCCCTCACTCGTGGGCTGGTTGGACCACGAGCGAACGCTGCTGGAGCGGCAGGCGGAGCTGGAGACCGCCGCGAGCGCCTGGGAGCAGGCCCAGCATCCGGAAGACGGGCTGCCCACGGGAGCGCTGCGGCTGCACTACCAGGGCGGGACGGATGCATTGGCGGAAGGCAGTCCCCAGGCAAGGAGGCTGAGTCGCCGCGCGGTGCGGTTCCTGGAAGCTGCACGAAGACTGGAGCAGCGACATGCGCGAACACAATGGATGTGGCGGTCCTTCGCGGTACTGGCCAGCCTCCTCATCCTCATGTCCGCGGTGCGTTCGGAGCAGCAGCGTCAGCGAGCAGAGGCGAGCCTGCGCAGCTTCGTCCTGTCCACGGATGGTTTCGTGGACCAGGTGGACTGGAGCCTGAGCTGGCTGCCCTTCACCCTGGAGCCCCGCGAGAAGATGCTCCAGCGCTACCAGGAGCTGATCTCCTCGCTCTCCGACTCCGAACGTGAGCAGTCTGCGGTCCGCCTCACCCGGATCAAGCTCTTCCACCGGCTGGGGGACATGGCCTACATCGATGCGCGCCTGTCGGACTCGGAGGACGCACTGGCCAAGGCCCTGGCGGAGCTGCGCGCCGGGCAGGCCCTCCACCCGGAAGACAACGGCTTGCGGATGCAGAAGGGGCTCAACGACTCGAAGCGGGCCAAGGTGGCCTGGGCGCGGGGCCGCTGGGAGGAGGCGCGAGGTCTCCTGGAGGAGTCGCTCGAGCTGCTGAAGCACTCCGACACGGGGACGGACCCGGAGGACACCCGTCGCAGTCTGGCGGTGAGCCTGACGGAGATAGGAGACCTGGAACTCGCGAACCAGCGGCTGGAGGCCGCCGTCAGCCGATATGGGGAAGCCATCGAGCTTCACGCGCAGAACCCTGGGACCTACAACAGCGCTCTTCTTGCCGAGACGCTGGCCGTCCGAGGAGCGGCCCTCCGGATGGAAGGCGATTTTGTCCGGTCGCGGGTAGACCTGGAACGGGCTCTGCGCTTGGCACGTGACTGCGTCCAAGCCGATAGGGGAAGGCAGTACTTTCAGTGGGTGCTGACCCGAAGCCTAGTGGCGCTCGCCATGCTCGACACCGAAGAGGGGCACTCCGAACCCGCGCGGGATCGTTACGAAGAGGCCATCACGTTGGGTCAACAACTCCGGCAGGGGGAAATGCCCAGCAAGCGCCTCGCACTGGTCCTGCTGCAAGCCCTGTCGGGGTATGAGACCTGGGCGCGAACGCAGGGGCAGTCACCGCTGGAGCAGAAGCTCCGGCAGGAGCGCTGCGGTCTGGCGAGGGAGTTCCAGGAGAAGGACCCCGAGGACCTGAGGTTCCAGGCTGCAGGCTGTACCGGAGCGATGCAAGGGGACGAATGATTCCGGAACCGCAGGAGCCGTTGTCGACGCTGCCCACCTCCGAGCTGATCCGCCGGGCACGTGATGGCCAGCGCGATGCCTTGGAGGAGTTGCTGCGCCGCTACCAGGCGGTCCTGCGGAAGTGGGCACGAGGGGTCATCAAGTCGGACGCTCCTGGTGGGGCACGTCCCTCCGACGTGGCGCAGGATGCTTCACTGGCGGCCTTCCGGCACTTCCTGTCATTCAAGGGAGCGAGCCAGTCGGAATGGACATCGTGGCTTCGGAAGGTTGTGACCTCCAAGGCGAAGATGAGCCTTCGTCGTGCCCAGGGGGCAGAGCGGAACTCGTCGGGCAACGTTCCTCTGTACTCCCTGGACGAGACGCAGGAGGTGGCCTCACCCCGGAAGAGCCCGAGTCAGGTCACCGCCCATCGGGAGGAGTGGCGCCGGCTGTTGGTGCATTTCCACGGCCTGCCTGCGGACCAGCAGGAGGCACTGACCTTGCGACGCTTGAAGGAGTTGTCGGCGGCGGAGGTCGCAGAGCGGATGCACCGGAGCGAAGCCGCCGTGGATTCGCTGGTCCAGCGTGCGACCCGAACGCTTCGCGATCGCTTGGTAGGGGTGGAAGCGAAAGCCGTCACGCCAGAAGCCCGCAGGATCCGCAACATGGCGGACGCGGTCCTGGCCGAATATCTGCGCCGACGTGAATCCGGGGAGCGCGTCACCCTGGAGGAGGTCATCCGGGAGCATCCGGATTGCGCCGAGGAACTGCGGGGGTTGCTGCACGGAATGGAGCAGCTGAAGGTGCTCTGGCCCGGTGACCCTGCCTGAGAGTAGGAACGCACTGTCATGCTGCCATCGGGAACCCAGGTGGATGCCTATGTTCTGGAGCGCAGGGTCGCACTGGGCGCCACGAGTGAGGTGTACGCGGCTCGGCACCCAGTGCGGCATGAAGCAGTGGCCGTGAAGGTGCTGAGCACCCGATGGTGCGGTCATCCCGAGGTCGTCGCGCGCTTCCTCAATGAAGCCCAATCCCTGTTGGAGTTGCGCCATCCGCATCTGGTGCGGGCAATGGCATCGGGTGTCCTTCCGAATGGTCAGCAGCCCTTCCTGGTCCTGGAGTGGCTGCCCCTGGACCTGCACCAGTGGCTCCCGTTGGTCGGCGGTCGTCTCTCCGCAGAAGATAGCGCGCGAATCGTCGGACAGCTGGCGTCGGTCCTGGCCATGTTGCATGCGCGGGGACTGATCCATCGCGACTTGAAACCAGCGAACATCCTGATGGTCCGTGACGGAGCATCCGCGCCAGAGGTGAAGCTGGCGGACCTGGGCCTGGCGAAGCATGGGGAGACGGCTCGTCCCATGGCCCGGCATGTTTCGACGGCGGGAAGCGCCGTGCTGGGGACCTGGGACTACATGGCTCCGGAGCAGTGGACGCACTCCAAGCAAGTCGGGGTCGAAGTGGACATCTACGCCCTGGGCATCCTCTGGTTCCAACTGCTCGTGGGACGGCTTCCGTTTCAAGGGGATGACGAGCAGTCGTTGATGGTCCGGCACGTCATGCAGCTACCTCCCCTGGTGCTGCTGGAGGGGCTTGCGCCTGATGCGCAGCGGACGTTCCTGGGACGGATGCTGGACAAGGTGGCTTCGAAACGCCCTTCGCTAATGGAGCTCCAGGCACTCCTGGCCAGCTCAGGGGCATTTCCGAGGGAGGCCGGCTAGCCGCGCGAAAAGACGGGCACGGGAGAAAACGCACAGCCCCGCGATGGGTTTCGGGGGCTTTTCGCATCCTCTTTTCCTGAAGGTGGAAAGCGAGGAGCCGTGCATGTGGAGCGTGCGTCATGCCGTTGAGCAGTTCATCCAGTCCCTGGAGCTGACCCCTGGCCAGCGCGAGGCCTGCAACGAAAAGCAGACCCGCCTGAGAGAGGCGCTGCAGGGGGGGCTGGGGGCCCAGACCACCTTCCTCTCCGGTTCCTACGGCCGAAACACCGCCATCCGGCCGCTGCACGATATCGACATCTTCGTGGTGCTGCGGGAGATCTCTCTCGCTCCGCATGGAAGCGGGAAACCGCTGGAGGAGTCCCAGCATGAGCTGCTCCTGCGGGTTCATGGGGTGCTTCGCAAGGAGTGGACGAACAAGGAGCCTCCGCACATCCAGCGGCGCTCGATCAACATCGAGTTCTCCGGAAAGGGCCTCGACTTCGACGTCGTGCCCGCCTTCAAGCTTTCGGGGCGGGACGCCTTCCTCATCCCCGAGCGGGGAACGAACCGCTGGATCCAGACCAATCCTCGGCTGCATGCGGAGCGATGCAGGGAGGCGGACCGGGTCGCGGGGCACATGCTCAACCCCCTCATCAAGACGGTGAAGCACTGGAACCGGGAGCAGCAGTCCAGCCCGTTGCGTTCCTTTCACCTCGAAGCGATGAGCTACGGCGCCTTCCGTGCGCCGCCCGCCAACGGCGGCAAACTGGAGACGCTCAAGACCCTCTTCGAGCACCTGACCGCGAGCGTCCAGCGACCCTGCCCGGATCCCGCGCACCTTGGCGAGCACGTGGATGCCAACATGAGCGTGACCCAGCGTGTGGCCGCACAGCAGGTGCTGAACAGTGCGGCGGTGGAGCTGGGGCACGTGCTGCGGGAGGAGCCGTCCGATCCAGCCATGGCACACCGCCGGCTGCGAAGGCTTTTTGGCAACGCGTACCGAGACCACGGCTGACCCCACGTCGCCTTCCTCACGCCCCTGATGGCTCCATGAACATTCCCATCGACAAGAAAACGAATGCCCTCCTGCTGCGTTACGAGCACGACCGTGCGGTCATTGAGCCGGCGGCGCGAGCAGCCATCGCCCAAGCGGGCATGGAAGCCCATCAGTACGTCGAAAGCGTGGCTGTTCACGAACGGGACGCGGACTGGAACGTGCGCAAGCAGCGCCCCCAGGACTGGGCGGGCGCGTTCGCGGAGAATGACCGCTTCGCCGAAACGCTGACGCGCAAGGAGGGGGAGCTCGGTGTGAATCACCTGCCTGTCCACCTGTTCCCCCTGGCGCCGTTGATGCTGGGGATGCACCTGGCTTCGCGGCTGGAGCGCCGGCCGCTGTGCGTCTACCAACAGAACCCGAATGGAGACTGGTGGTTGGGCTACCAGCGGGACCAGGCGCCCTCGGAGGAGCCCTACTTCGAAATAGATGGGTTGCCGACGGGACCCCAGGGGGGGCGGGGCCACGTCGCGCTCGTCATCGAGGTGACGCGCTCCATCCGTGAAAAGGCCCTCGCGCAGTTCAAGGAGCGGCATCCCGCGGCATTGCTGGCCACTGTCGTCTTGCGGCCCTTGCGCGGTATCTCTCCGACAGCGTTCGAGGGCCCGGCACAAGCCGCGAGAGCAGCTCGGCAGTTCCGGCAGGTGCTCGACACGCTCCACGAACATTTGGAGGGGTGCGAGTCAGTGCTGCTGGCGATGGATGGTCCTGGCTCACTTGCCGCCGCGCTGGGCACCGCAATCAACCCGGAGACACAGCATCCCCTGCGATTGCATCACTTCGACCAGGGGACGAGCACGTACGTCCCTGTTCATCTCCTGCGCCCGCGTCGCAAGGAGGAGCGACCGGCAGCGCTCCTGACGCCGGAGTGGATGGCTGAAGCCACCCACGTTCTGGAGAAGGTTCGGGCTGTTCACCAGAAGCTGGTGACGTGGCTAAGGGAAACAGAACAGGCAGCCCTGGTGGAGCGCATCCAAGGGGCGGATCTTCTCCAGAGTCACATCGGTGTTGCTCCCGAGCTGTCCAGTGGTCCGCTCTATCGGCACGTGAAGGGCTCTTGGAACTTCCATGCCGACCTGTTGCTCAGGCTGGGCGCCCTGCGCCAACTGCTGGCGTCTGACGAGGACTGGAATGAGTGCGTGCGCCTGCTTCTGGTCCACGAGGCCTTTCACGTCGGGCAGGGCGGGCTGACCTCCTACAACTACAGTGGGAGCGGGCGCACGGGCTTCGTCTTGGAGGTGGCGGACTTCGACGCGGACGAGATGGCCATCGAGGTGGCGCTGGCGTGGCGAAGGGCGAAGCACGGCGACGCCGTCAGGGAGAAGGGGGAAACCCGGACGGTGGAGCAGATCGTCTGGAACGTGGTGGAGTTCCTGCGCGTCTTCGAGCCGGACCGCCCCGTCATGGAATTGTCCGAGCGCAGGCTGCGGCGCTATCTCATCTGGTTCTTCCATGCATGCCGACTCTCCGCGCTCGCCCGAAAGGCAAAGGACGCGCCTGGGCTGGGCCTGGTAACGATAGAGATCGCGGGCCTGCCGACCTTCCCGGATCCCGATGAGGAGTACGCGCAGCAGCGCATCCGGCTGGACTATTTCGACAAGGACACGCCGGTGGCGGTGGCGGTCTACTTCCGGCGTCGGCTGGTGCGTGAGGAGAACCACCGGGCATGGGTGGAACGCCTGTTCCAGGTGTTTCGCGACTGGGAGTCGACGCCTCTGGAGAAGGCACGCGATGACATGCGCCTTATCTTCGAGCAGTTGTTCAACCGCAATCGAGACCTCGTCGCATCCGGCTCGTAGGGGTTTGCCTCATGGGCGAACAGAGCGCATCCCGAATGGAAGGCGACCGCTACCAGCACCTCTACAGCTGGTACGTGCTGCTGCCGTTGCTTGACGGGGACAGTCCCTTCGAGACGGTCCTCGTCGAGCATCCGGAAGCGGGCGCGGCGGATGACGTCACGCTGCATCCTTGTCCCGGTGCAAACGTGGCCCGCCAGTATGTGCAGGTGAAGTGGCACGTGGACCACCGTGCGCTCTACACGCTGGAGGGCCTGACAGAGGGGGTTGGCCGCGGACAGTCGCTGCTCCAGAAACTCTTCGCGGCCTGGAGGATGTTGCGCGGAGAAGGGCCCGTGGAGCTGTGGCTGGTGAGCAACTGGCCCGCGGATCCGGAGCTGGGTCGATACCTCGCAGCTGGACCGGGCGAAGCTCCAGCTGTTCATCCGGGACCGGGGGCTCCTGGAGCCGAAGAGCGACACGCCGGGCGTGGGGCTATGGATCCACGGATGGTCCCGACGTCAGTGGCGCGAGCCACCGGCGGTGGAACTGGACTGGACGTCGCACTTCGACCGGGACACCCGAGCGGTGCCGACGGAAACGGTCTGGCGCGAGCGGCTGCTTCCCGAACTACGCGAGGCGCGGCAGAGGCTGGCGTCCCGGCCTGCGGAGACAGTGATCGACTTCCGGGGCAAGGTACTGCTGTCGGTCCCGCTGGCCGTGGGTGCCTGTTTCCCAGAGGTGGCGGGCGACCGTTTCCGGGTGGAGCAATCAACGCGGGGCGAGACAGTGCTGTGGCGCTCGGATGCGAAGCCAACGTGGCGGCGGCTCCAAGGCACCGAGCACGAAAGCGCTCCGGATGCGAAGGACCTGCTGGTGGTGTTCCAGCTCACAGGCGACGCGGGTCCGGACGTCGAACAGTTCCTGGCCGGTCATCCGCAGCGGTTCCGTGCGGTTCTCGTGCTGGAGCCAGAAGGTGGGCCCCACGACGGCGCAGTGGGCTCGGACGGGGACGCGGTCGCCTCCGCGGTACTCGCGCGCGAACGCATCCGCCAGGCCCGCGTGCGGTGGCGCACCGCCACCACGCACCTCATCCCCTACGCCCCGGCGGGCTGCTGCCTCTTCCTGGGCCAGCGCCTCAACGCGATGGGGGCGGTGGTGGCCTACGAGCGCACCGCCGCGGGCGGCTACGTCCCCTTCCTGACCGTGGAGACAGGGTGATGCATGAGGGGCACACCATGACGTGGTCGTCGGCTTCTTCGTGGGATTCCAGCCTTCATCGCAGTCCTTCCTCAGGAGAACACCATGCAGGTTCGACAAGCAGTTCATGACTTCATTTCCGCGCTTGAACTCACCCCTGCCGAGAGGGAGGCGGCCAGTGACCAGCACAAATTCCTGCGAGATGGACTGGCCAGCCGACTCAAGATTGAGCCTGACCTCTACCCATTCCTTACTGGCTCCTATGCGCGGAGCACGGCCATCCGCCCGCTCAAGGACATTGACTTGTTCTGCGTGCTGCAACGCACGCCCGTGCTCACCCCGGCCAGCAGCAAGCCGATGGACGCACTGGCGACGGTGCGACGAGCGCTTGAAGACCAATACCCGGGCAAGACCGCCGACCCCCAGAATCGCTCGGTGAACATCTCATTCTCCACCACCGGGATTGCCTACGACGTCGTCCCCGCGTTCCTCGACGAGGACAACAGCGAGGTCTTCTGGATCCCTGACCTCCAGGCGAAGACGTGGATCCGTTCCAATCCACGTATCCACGAACGCTTGTCGGTGGACGCCAACAAGGCCGCAGGCCAGGAACTCAAGCCTCTCACCAAGGCGGTGAAGCACTGGAACCGGCGGCAACCGGAAGGGGAGCGGCTGAGGTCGTTCCACATCGAGGTGATGATCTGGGATGTGCTCGTCGCGAAGCCAGAGGACCGGCTGGAGGGCCTCATCGAAATCTTCGAGGGCCTGGCTTCTCGCGTGCTTCTCGACACGCGGGACCCGGCGGCGTTGGGGCCATACATCAATCAGGGCATGACCGACGCGGCGAAAACCGCCGCGAGGACACGGTTGGGACGCGCAGCCTCGACGCTGAGAGCGGCGAGGGAACTCGCGCAGGCTGGCCATACGGAGCGGGCCCATCATCTCCTGTACGGGATGTTTGGGGATCCCTACCCGGAGAAAGGAAGGCAGGAGCGCCCGGTCGTCACGGGCGTTTCGGCATCCTTGCCGTCCGCCCCGGATGGTCATGGCTCCAGGTTCGGGTAGACGCCATTGCCATTCCCTGACCGTGGCCGACGGCGGTGGTTGAAGGAATTGTATGTCCTTCGCCAACGGCACCCTCACATCTTGCGGATTGAGGAGCATCCGGTGCCCTTCGTTGAAGGCATGGTCGATACCGCGGGCGGACCTCGGCGATATCGGCTCGCATGGCCTCCGGAGTTCCCCTTGAGACCGCCTGTCACCTGGGAGTTGTCGGCCGATGGCGCGAACATCATCGATCATCGCGACCATGGGTACACGTTCCCAGATCTGAGTTTGTGCTTGTTCGCGCATGACCCTCAGCGAGGATGGCGACCCGAGTTCACCGCTGGAGAGGCGCTTGATCGGCTCGTCTCGTATCTGGAGCAGGAGGCTCGAGGCGAATTTCCTCGAATCGAGGACATCCCCCTGACGACACATGCCATCCGGGTCTCCTTGCCGCTGAGCATCTCGGAGGCCCTACGTCAGGGAGGGAGTTGGGGCATGTTGACGGCGCTTGTCCGGAAGGACGGGCGACTCCTGCGCGTGATGAGCGTGGATGGAACCTCACGCTCTCCAATCATCACCAGCCCTCTTGAGGCCGGTTTGGGGGCGTCGTGGATCGCCGCGCTGGGGTTGAACCATCCGCGGAACGGCTTGTGGTGCCGGATCAACATGAGCGTGGAGCAGGTCCCTTCGTTGCGGAGGGACCTCGATGGCTGGATTCGACAGCAGCTCCCGCACGAACCCGCACGACAGTTGTTCATGGAGCAGGGATTGATCCTGCTGGTGTTGAACGATGGGTTTCGAATCGTCATGAGGGCTAGAGCCTCTTCGGACACGCGCCCTGACGAGAGACTGCTCTATGTAAAGCCTGTCGAGGAGAACCTTGAAGAACGTATTTTCCGGCGCGTTGAGGAGCGCCTGGCTGGAGGCAGGGGACTCCGGCGAGCGCAGGTCGCGATCGTCGGGGTCGGCAGCCTCGGCGGCAGTGTCGCGGTCGCACTTGCCAAGGCCGGCGTCGGGAGGTTCGTGCTCCTCGACCCGGAACTCCTTGACCCTGAGAACGTGGCACGACACGTGGGCGGCGTAGACGCGCTCTGTTTGCCCAAGGTGGAAGTCGTGAGCAGGGCGATTCATCGCATCAACCCCGCTGCGGAAGTGGTCCCGGTACAAGCGGCGCTCTCGTTGGATCCGGTCGGCTGGGGAAGGGATACGACGCAGCACCTCATCCAGGTGACACACAATCCATTGGGCATCGTCGTCTGCGCCACCGCCACGACCGAGGCGGAGAGCGTGGTCAACCATCTGTGCGTGACCGGCGCATGCCCTGGGATCTTCGCCGCCGTACTGGGGCGTGCGGAGCATGGGCGGGTATTCAGGGTCCTGCCGCGGTTGACGCCCTGCTATCAGTGTGTGCTGAACGCTCAACACGCGGAGCCTGGTCGATTTCCGCGCTTCGACCGCGCTGACATGGGTGTTCCCGCCTATCAGCAACCAGGACTCCCCGGGCTTGGGCTGGACGTTGAGCAGGTCGCGCTGCTCACCGCGCGGATGACATTGCAGACGCTCGGGGAGCGGATCGAGGGTGGGCTCGACTACCCGAAGGCCCATGGGGATCACCTGCTCTGGTCCAATCACGGAGGGTGGGCCGTCGACGGTCCGCTCCAGGCGCGGGTGGAGCGTATTCCTCGGGACCGCGAATGCCCCGTATGTGGGGATGGAGATGAAAGCCCTCTGGCCTTGGAGGAGGAGGAAGAATTGGCTGCCCTGCAAGTGGTCTGAAAGTGAAACCTCACAGGCTTTCACCTTTCGTGCCGTTTCCCTCCGTTCCAGGTCGGCAAGTCAGCCCGCCCTGGTAGTCCTTGCCCCGCATGGCTGTGCGGAGGCTTCACGGAAGGTGAGGGGACTGTCCATGAGCGGAAGGTGGTGCGTGGCGCTGTGTCTTCTGTCATGGGCGTGGCCTGCCCGGGTGGTCGCACAGGAACAGTCGCCAGATGCGACCGCCAGCGAGCCTGCCTCCATCTTTCGTAACGCCTCTCCGCCTACGAACAGGACTCGCCACCTGCGGGCCATGGACCTGGAACCGCCCACGGCCGTGGAGGACTGGCACTTCCTGACCCGGTTCGACGTGTCGACCCTGGCCCTGCTTCCTCGCGGCGACGGTGGAGCACGCGAGGGGTTCGTCCAGGTCGCTCCCACGCTGATGCTGGATGGTGGCGCGGAATTCGGCGTCAACCTGGGTGCTCCGGTGAGGCTGCGCCTGTGGGGCGGCGGGCGGAGCGCGGGTGTCATTCGCCGGGAGGACTGGGACAGCCTGTCGGACTGGGGGCAGGTGGTTCGAGCCCTCAAACTGGGGTCGAACGAGGCGCCTCTGGCGCTATGGCTGGGAGCGCTGGAGCGCTACAGCCTGCTGTCCGGGCACTTGGTGCGGCGCTACTCCAACCGCGTCAACCCGGACTATCACCCGGCGGGAGGCTTCCTCACCGGGACGATTGGCCCCGTCTACGTGGAGGCCTTCGCCTCGGACATCCTTGGCGCGCGGCTCTTCGGCGCGGAAGCCGAGGTGGATCTGGAGTACGTCCTCTTCGGCCCGCCAGCGCAAGCCGGACGGTACTCGCTGGCCGTGTCCGCCGTGCATGAGGGGGGCAAGGGGGAGGGAACCTCGTCCGAGAGCACCCTGACCCATCTGGACGGGACCGCAGTGGTGTGGACTCGCCCGGGCTTGGAACTGCACCTGCTGGCCGGCTGGGGTGGCCGTCCCAGAACGAGTGGCGCCTGGGGCGTGGTGGCTGGGGTGGGCGCGGACGCGGAGACACCGGGGTTGAACGCTCGGCTGCGCCTGGAGGCGCGGCGGCAACACGGAGGCTTTCGCCAAGGTGCCTTCGGCCCGGACTACGAACTGGCGCGCTTTCGCGCGGTGGGCGCTTCAGGCCAGTCCCTGGCGGAGGCCTCCTTTCCGGAGGGATCTTCCCTCTACGCCGAAGTGGACGTGGGCTGGGACGCGGAGCGTTTGGTGGGAAGGGTCCAGCGGCACCTGGCCTTCTCCTGCTCGCTGGAGGTCTTCAGCTGGGGCCGCGTGGATACGGATGGACGGCTCGCCCTCCAGTTATTCGAGCGCAACCTGGAACTCGCCACGAGCGTGCTGGCAATGGGCCTGGGGCGGCCGGGGGCCCGCTACCTCGTGTCGGGGGACCTGCGCTGGCGCTTCGCGGGCAGGATGTACGCGCTGGGGCAAGGAGGGACGCTGTTGTTCCCGGAGGCGGACGGAGCGCTGCGTCCGGGCATCTATGCCTCGCTGGGCGTGGGGGTGGACAATGCGCGCTGAGGTGCTGCTGATGAGCGCGGTCCTGCTCACCACGGGGTGTGCTTCCGGGCACCTCAGCGTCCTGAAGCAAGGCTCGGGTGTCATGCCCTTGCGGCGTCACCACATCGAGCGCTCCCTGGACACGGAAGCCGCTAGGACCGTCGTGGAGGCAGATGCCTTCGAGCGCCTGCTGGTGCTCGCAGGGCTGGACCCCTGGGACGAACTGCCCCTGCGAGCATCCGCGCTGACGCCGACGCACGCCGCGCGACTGTTGTCTGCGTTGCTGAAGAAGCCTGTGACCCTGGGCAACTTCCCGCCTCGCATGGGTGCGAGCCTGCTGCTGCGCGAGGTGCTGGAGGGTGACCGCGTGTCGCGGGAAGAGCTCCTGCGGCGGATGACCCGGCTCGAACGGCTCGCGGTGTTGAGGCCTGACGGCTGTCTCGCGTGGGTCATCAACGGACGCACGCAGCAGCGCGTGGGGCCGGTGGAGTGGAAGGACGGGGCCTTCGTTGCGCTGGGCTTCGAGTTGGGGCGCTTCTACGTCGACACCGGTGGCGTGTTCCGCCCGACGGATGCGCGGCTCCAGCCCGTGTTCAATGGGTTCGTCGTGGAGGTGTACGACGACGCGGACATCTTCAGCCGGTCGCTGGACGGCGCCGCGGACGCGTTCTTCGAGCTGGCCATGTCCATCGGGAAGTTCTTCACCTCCCCAACGGATAGCCTCCTGGCACTTCAACATCTGCCAGAGGGCATCGCCGCCCTCGTCGCTTCCTCTCCCGAGTACCTGGAGCGCTTCACCTCCATGACGCGAGGCGAGCAGGTGAGGGCTGTCGCGAAGCTGTTGACGACGCTTTATGCGGGAGGCGGTGTCGCCAAGGGCTCTACTGGCGCCCTGGCCACGGCGATGGGAGGAACGGAAGCCATGCTCCCGGTGCTGTCCCTCACCCGCGAGGGCGCGCTGGTGATGGAGCGCGTCGCGGTGCCAGTGGGGCAGATGGCCACTGCGGTCGGAGCAGGCGTGGGCGGCCTCTACGTCTTGTCGGTCGCCAGCTCCGCCACGGGCGGCGGCGCTCCCGTTATCGCGTCCGGTGGAGAGGGACGTTACCGGAACGTGGAGATTGTCGATCCCCGCGGAAACCCGCTGGGAGAGTTCGATGAGATCCAACCCGGAATGTTCATCGAGGACAAGTCGGCCAGGAGCCTGGACGTCCTGCATCCCAGGACGGGGCAGCCCGTGCAGACCGCCGAGCAATGGGCCGCGAAACAGATTTACGAGAAGACGACGGTTCGGATCAGGAACCTCATGACACAGGCCAGCGCCACGCGCCCTGCCGTTGGCGGGACTCCCAAGGTACCTCCGCTCTCGGAACTGAAGAAGTATCGAAGCATCCTCTTCAGGATCGAAGAAGGGAGTCCTGCGCTAAGAGAAGTCGTGTCGAAACAGCTCGCACGCTTGGCGCAGGAAAACCCGGGCTGGTCCTTCACCGCGACGTATGGTCCGTGAGCGGGTTCGCCAAAGGAGCTGGAATGTCGATCTGCATCCTCATGAAACAGCGTCCGGAAAGCGCGACGAGCGAGGAACTGATTCCACTGGCCTCCGAGGAGGTCTTCCGCCGGTATTGGGTTCCCGGCTGTGTGGCCCTTGGGCTGCGGTGGGTGCCCCTGTTCAGGACCGGCGTGCCTCTCCAGAAGGAAGACCTCGGTCCGGTGCTCACGGAGCTGCGCGCGCTTCGTCAGTGGATGGAGGAGCAGCCAGACGAGGGCACAGTCGCCGTGAGGTCCAGGTTGGATGAGGCGCTGATGATTCTTGAGCGCGCCGCTGCCCTGCCGGAGACGGATATCTTCATCGGGTAGTGGGACGCATGTAGTACGAAGCACTCCCCCTTCACGGTGACGCTGTGCGCCTCCTCTCGCTCCAGGTCCAGGACTTCCGCAACCTTCCGACGGTGCAGCTCGCACCCAGCCCGCACGCGACCATCGCCGTGGGCCAGAACGGACAGGGGAAGACCAACCTCCTGGAGGCGCTCTACTTCCTCGCCACCCTCAAGCCCCTGCGCGCGGGCCGCCTCTCGGAGCTCGTCCGCTGGGGCTCCCAGGCCGCCCGCGTCACCGGCCGCTTCCTCCTCAAGGGCGCCGAGCGCGAAATCTCCGTGGAGGTCGGCGGCGGCACCCGCCAGGCGCTCGTGGACGGAAAGAAGGCCTCCAGCCTGGAGGACTACTTCGGCGGGGTCTCCGTCGTCGCCTTCACTCCCGACGACCTGGAGGTCATCAAGGGCGGCCCCGACGCGCGCCGCGCCTTCCTCGACCGCGCCGTGTTCAACCGCTTCCCCGCCTTCCTCAAGGAAAGCCGCGAGTACGCCCGCGCCCTCAAGAACCGCAACCGCCTGCTCCGTGATGGCGCCTCCGTCGATGCCGCGTACCTCGACGCCTACGATGAAACCCTCGCCCGCGCGGGCGCACGCCTCTACGCCCGCCGCCGCGCGCTGATGGCCGAGCTCGCGCCCCGCGCCCAGGCCACCTTCGCGTCCATTGGCCGCACCGCCGACCCCGCCCTCTACGGCTACCACCCCGCGCACCTGGGCGCCGACTTCGCCCACGCCGACGAGGCCTCGCTCGCCACCGCCCTGCGCGAAGCCCTCTCCGCGCGCCTGCGCCGTGACCTGGACCGCGGCTTCACCTCCGTGGGTCCGCACGTGGATGACGTCTCCGTGACGCTGGGCGGCCGCAGCGCGCGCGCCTATGCGAGCCAGGGGCAGCAGCGCGCCCTGGTGCTGGGCTGGAAGATCGCGGAGATTGAAAACCTGGAGGCCTGCATGGGCTTCCTCCCCCTGCTGCTGCTGGATGACGTCTCCAGCGAGCTGGACCCCGAGCGCAATGCCTATCTCATGGGCTACCTGGCCCGGAGCGGCGCGCAGGTCTTCCTCACCACCACCGACGCGGGGCTCGTGCGAGCCGCCGCCGCCAGTGACACCCTCTGGCTCACCGTCCACGGGGGACAGGTGGCCACCGAAGCCCCGTCACAACCCTAGTGCACCCGCCGCCGCTGCCAGGGCCAGTGCACCGGCCCCCTGTGCGCGCGGTGTGGCAATTCCTGCCGCGTCACGTTCCCGAAGTACTCGAAGCGGAACTCCGCCCAGAGCAGCCCGAACGCCACCGCGAACAGGAACACCGCCAGCGTCAGCCACCACACGGTGCCCGTCGCCAACGCGACGATGAACAACACCCCCAACGCCGCGGACACCCCCAGCGACACATCGCGCAGGCGCTTCGACTCGCTGAAGGCCATCCCCATCGCCAGCACGGAAATCGCCAAGAGCGGCCACGCCAGCCAGTACGCCGTGCGCGCGTACAGATTGGCAATCGATAGCAGGAACAACCCGAATCCGAATATCGCCAGTCCGCCGTCCATCGAATCCTCCTCGTGAGAATCCCCCCGGCTCCCGGCTGAACATGCGCCTTCCCCGGGCCCGGACGCATCCCGCCCCACCCAGTCCGACCGGGGACACGGCGGGAGAGCGGCCCCCGGCGCACCGCCTGGAATAGACAGCCCGCGTCCCCGGTCTCCTGCGTGTTCCCTCGAACGCATGCGTCCCTCCGCCCGGAGCCCTTTCGGGGCGCCGGGCCCTCGTCGGGCGCGCGTCCGTGAGTCGACGTTCGCTCCGACGAAGTTCTTGCGGACCCGGCGGGCGTGCACCATGACGGGCACGCCGTCCCACCGGGCCCCTCCGGGACGAACGAAATGGTGCCATGTCGCGTTTGCTGCTGACGCTCGTGCTGTCCGCCCTCCTCGCGGGGTGCCACCGCGCGACGTTCGAGGACTCGGTGCTCCAGAAGTCCGACGTGAAGTACCGCGTCGGCCCGCTGTCCAACGACGTCTGGGAGCGCCGCGGCTTCGACGACAACGACCTGGCCTTCGTGGAGCGCGGTGACACCGGCCGCGTCATCGCCACCAACTCCACCTGCAGGGACCACGACGACCCCTCCCTCCAGGTCCTCACGAAGCACCTGCTCATGGGCTTCACCGAGCGCCAGGACCTGGGCCAGCGCGGCTTCACCCTGGATGGCCGTGAGGCCCTGCGAAGCCGCTACATCGCGAAGCTCGACGGCGTGCCCATCTCGCTGGAGCTGGTGGTCCTCAAGAAGG
This sequence comes from Corallococcus carmarthensis, assembly GCF_003611695.1. Taxonomy (GTDB): domain Bacteria; phylum Myxococcota; class Myxococcia; order Myxococcales; family Myxococcaceae; genus Corallococcus; species Corallococcus carmarthensis. The sequence continues at coordinate 26,412 of NZ_RAWE01000059.1, forward strand.
ACAACTGCGTCTTCGACTTCAGCTACGTCGCCCCCGTGGGCACCGCCGACGCGCGCATGGCGGACTTCGAAAGCCTCTTCGAAGGCTTCCGTTTGGAGCACCGCCGATGATGCCCGGAGCGCGCATCGCGGGGCACGGCCCCAGCCTCAAGGAGCGCCTCCGCGAGCGCATGGAGTCCCTGGGCGCCCTGTCCGTGATGACGGGCCAGGTGTTCAGCCGCGCCGTGCGCCCGCCCTATGACTGGGCCGGCCTCATCTTCCACACCGAGTCCCTGGGCGTGCGCTCGCTGCCCATCGCGCTGCTCACCGCGACGTTCGCGGGGCTCGTCATCTCGCTCCAGTTCGGCTACTTCCTGGCCCGCTTCGGCGTGCAGTACACCGTGGGCCGCGTCGTCATCCTCACGCTGTTCCGCGAGCTGGCCCCCGTGCTCACCGCCCTCACCGTGGGCGCGCGCATCGGATCCGGCATCGCCGCGGAGCTGGGCTCCATGACCGTGACGGAGCAGGTGGACGCCATCCGCGCGCTGGGCGCGGATCCGTTGCGCAAGCTGGTGGTGCCGCGCGTGTTCGCGTGCCTCATCGTGATGCCGGTGCTCACCGTGTTCTCGGACGTGGTGGGCCTGGTGGGCGGCGCGCTGGTGGTGAAGTCCCAGTACGGCATCTCCCTGGATCAGTTCTTCCAGGGCGCGCTGGACGCGGTGCTGATGGGCGACTTCGTCTCCGGCGTCATCAAGGGCGCCGTGTTCGGGCTCATCATCGGCCTGGTGGGTTGCTTCAAGGGGCTGGCGGTGGAGGGCGGCACGGAAGGCGTGGGCCGCGCCACCACGCAGACGGTGGCCATCACCTCCGTCACCGTGTGTCTCGCGGACTTCTTCATCACGAAAATCACGCTCTACTTCTGAAGCCGCCCGCACCCATGCGCAAGGCCCGCTCCGCTCACCGAGACCCCGCAGTCCCATTCGCGTTCCGCAAGCCCACGCCGGGCGAGGAGCTCATCCGCTTCGACGGCCTCATGAAGCAGTTCGGCGCCAAGCGCATCTACGACGGCGTGGACCTGGACGTGCGCGCTGGCGAGACGCTGGTGGTGCTGGGCGGCTCCGGCGTGGGCAAGAGCGTGCTGCTCAAGTGTCTCATCGGCCTGCTGCACCCGGACGGCGGCAGCATCCTGTTCGAAGGCTACGACCTCGCGAAGTTCTCCGAGGAGCAGTTCCTGGAGGTCCGCAAGCACGTGGCCATGGTGTTCCAGGGCGCGGCGCTGTTCGACTCGCTCAGCGTGGCGGAGAACGTGGCGTATCCGCTGCGGGAGCACTTCAAGAAGATGACGCGCGCTGAAATCAACAAGCGCGTGGCGGAGAAGCTGGAGCTGGTGGACCTGCCCAACACGGAGAAGCTGATGCCGTCGGACCTGTCCGGCGGCATGCGCAAGCGCGTGGGCCTGGCGCGCGCCATCGCCACGGACCCGGAGGTCATCCTCTGGGACGAGCCCACGACGGGCCTGGACCCCGTCACCACGCAGACCATCAACGAGCTGATTGATTCGATGAAGCAGCGCCTGGGCGCGACTTCCATTGTCGTCACGCACGACATGGTGAGCGCCTTCGTGCTGGCGGACCGGATGGCCATGCTGGCCAACCGGAAGATCGTCCAGGTGGGCACCCCGGAGGAGATGCGACGCTCCCAGGTGCCGGAGGTGCGCGCCTTCATCGACGCGCGCCGCCTGGAGCTGAACCCCCGGGGAACACCATGAGTCTCTTCACCTCGACCTCGAAGGAAAAGCGCCTGGCCGTGAGGGCGGGCCTCTTCGTCGCCGTGGGCCTCGCCGTGGCTGGCGTCGTCGTCTTCTTCATCGGCCGTGAGTCCAACCTCTTCCAACGCCAGGTCATCTTCCACGCCTACTTCCAGAGCGTGGACGGCCTGAGCGACCAGTCCCCCGTGTGGATTGGCGGCCTGAAGGTGGGCCGCGTGAACGGCGTGTCTTTCTCCCCGGACCTGAAGGACAGCCGCCTGCAGGTGGAGTTCCAGGTGGCCAGCGCCTACGCGAACCGCATCCGCGCGGACTCCGTGGCCCGGCTCACCAGCATGGGCGTGCTGGGCGACAAGGCGGTGGACATCTCCCTGGGCAGCGCGGACCAGCCCGCCGTGGAGCCCGGCGGCGTCATCAAGTCCAGCAGCGGCGGGGACCTGTCCACGCTCATGAGCAGCGCCAGCCGGGTGATGGAGAACTCGGTCGAAATCAGCGAGTCCCTCAAGGACGCCGTGAAGGTCTACACGAACCCGCAGCTGTCGCGGGACCTGGCCAAGAGCGTCGCCTCGCTGCGCTCCATCATGGAAGAGGTGGAGAAGGGCAACGGCGCCCTGCACGCCCTCATCTACGACCCGCGCACCGGCCAGGAGGTGAACACGCTGCTGGCCAACGCGTCCGGCGCCGCCAGGCGCATGGACGGAGCCCTGGGTCACGTGGAGGCCATCCTGGGCGAGGTGCGCCGGGGGGACGGCACCGCGCACGCGCTCATCTACGGCCAGGACGGCGCGGTGGCCATGCGGGAGCTGGGCGAGGCCGCCGGCCAGCTGGCGGGCCTGCTGGAGGACGCGAAGAAGAGCCCCAACGGCGCCGTGCACCAGCTCATCTACGGCGACGCGAAGGGCATGTTCGCGGACCTGGGCAGCGCCGCCGCGGACATCAAGACCATCACCGCCACCGTGGCCAAGGGCGACGGCACCCTGGGCGCGCTCGTCAACGACCCCACCGTCTATGACGACCTGCGCGAGGTGCTGGGCAACGTGAAGCGCAACCGCATCCTCCGCGCGCTGGTGCGCTTCTCCGTGAGCAACCACGAGTCCCTGGACCAGGTGGGCGCCCCGCAGACGGCGCCCACCCCGCTCACGCCCGCCGCGGACGCGGGCGCCGCCGCCGCCCCGGCCCCCGCGCCCGCGTCGACGCCCTGAGTCAGCCGGCCGCGTCAGGAACTCCGGGGGGCGAAACGCCTTCCCAGTGAAACGCGGCCCGGAGTCTTTCACGCGGTGGGACACCGTGTGAGCACATACGGTTTTGCTTTGTTTCCAGGACTGTCTGTGTATTGACTCGGAAGTCACGAAGGTCGTATTCCGGCTCCCCCCTACTTTTCGAGGAGTTGGGAACAATGCTTCGTCACGTCGCGCAGCGCAGTGGCCGTGTCGCGGTGGTCCTTGGCACCCTGATGTCCCTGGCGGGCTGTAACAGCAACGCCCCGGCGCCGGAGGAGCAGGCCCCGGCGGAGGAGACCACCACCCAGCAGGCGATTCCGCACCGTGGCTGCTCGACCATCGAGCCGTCCGCCGACGAGAAGCTGGAGATTGAAGCGGCGATCGCGGGCCGCGTGCAGGCCAAGCGCGCCGTGGGCTCCGTGAACGTGCCCGTGTACTTCCACGTCATCAACAAGGGCACGGGCATCGCGAACGGCGACGTTCCGGACTCGCAGATCACCTCGCAGATGAACGTGCTGAACGCGGCGTACGCCAACACCCCGTTCAAGTTCACCCTGGCCGGCACGGACCGCACGACCAACTCGTCCTGGTTCGCCCTGTCGCAGGGCAGCACCAACGAGAAGAACATGAAGAACGCCCTGCGCAAGGGCGGCAAGGAGTCGCTGAACATCTACACCGCGAACCTCAGCGGTGGCCTGCTGGGCTGGGCGACCTTCCCCTCCAGCTACACCAGCCAGCCGAAGATGGACGGCGTGGTCATGCTGTACAGCAGCGTCCCCGGCGGCACGGCGTCCCCCTACAACCTGGGCGACACGGCCACGCACGAGGTCGGTCACTGGGTGGGCCTGTACCACACGTTCCAGGGCGGCTGCGCCAGCCCGGGTGACTCCGTCAGCGACACGCCCCCCGAGGCCTCGCCCGCGTACGGCTGCCCCGCGGGCCGCGACACCTGCTCCGGTGGCGGCGCGGACCCCATCTACAACTTCATGGACTACTCCGACGACAGCTGCATGAACACCTTCACCGCCGGCCAGAGCACGCGCGCGGACAGCCTGACCGCGACGTACCGCTAGAAAAATCACGCGGTACTGTGGCCGATGTGCCGACGCCGGGGTCCCCGTTCAGGGGGCTCCGGCGTTTTCCATTTTCTGGGATGAAACACAGACAGGCCGTCTCCCGGCCCTGTGACGCTTGGTCTGTCTCGGGTGTTTTGCCGAGAGTGCAATTTTCTCGCGTCTGTTGACTTGGGCTGTTTCATCCCTGTATCAATATTTCACCCCTTTCTTGAGGAGTTGGGAAACGATGCTTCGTCACGTCGCGCAGCGCAGTGGCCGTGTCGCGGTGGTCCTTGGCACCCTGATGTCCCTGGCGGGCTGCAGCAGCAGCGCCCCGGCTCCCGAGGAGCAGGCCCCGGCGGAGGAGACCGCCACCCAGCAGGCCACGCCGCACCGCGGCTGTGCGACCATCGAGCCGTCCGCCGATGAGAAGCTGGAGATTGAAGCGGCGCTGGCGGCCCGTGGCGTGAGCGCCAAGCGCGCGGTGGGCTCGGTGAACGTGCCCGTGTACTTCCACGTCATCAACCAGGGCGCGGGCATCGCCAACGGCGACATCCCGGACTCGCAGATCACCGCGCAGATGAACGTGCTGAACGCGGCGTACTCCAACACCCCGTTCAAGTTCACGCTGGCGGGCACGGACCGCACGACGAACAGCACCTGGTACAACCTGCGCAGCGGCTCCGCGGCGGAGAAGAAGATGAAGGCCGCGCTGCGCAAGGGCACCGCCGCCGCGCTGAACCTCTACACGGCGAACCTCAGCGGCGGCCTGCTGGGCTGGGCGACGTTCCCCTCCAGCTACTCCAGCCAGCCCTCCATGGACGGCGTGGTCATCCTCTACAGCAGCGTCCCCGGCGGCACGGCCGTCCCCTACAACGAGGGTGACACGGCCACGCACGAAGTCGGCCACTGGGTGGGCCTGTACCACACGTTCCAGGGCGGCTGCACCGCCACGGGCGACTCCGTCAGCGACACGCCTCCGGAGGCTTCCGCCGCGTTTGGCTGCCCCACCGGCCGTGACACCTGCTCCGGCGGCGGCGTGGACCCCATCCTGAACTTCATGGACTACACGGACGACAACTGCATGAACCAGTTCTCCGCTGGCCAGGTGGCCCGCGCGGACAGCCTGACCGCGACGTACCGCTAGTCAGCGCTCCCATTTCCCGCAGTCCCTGACGCCGGAGTCCCCAATGTACGGGGGCTGCGGCGTCTTCCTTTTCCAGCGTGGACAAGCCGGGCCCGCGCTGGCCACAGTGGGGGACCGCCCTCCGGTGCCCGGAAGGCGTGCTCCAGGAGGGTGTGGCGCCGTGAGAGACCTGTTGATGATTCCCGGGCCGGTGGACGTGGACGCGGACGTGTTGCAGGCGCTGTCGGCGCCGGTGCCCGGGCACCTGGACGCGGCCTTCATCGCCACCTTCGGCCGGGCCCTGAAGCGCCTGCGCGAGGTGTCGCTCGCCCCCGGCGCGCAGCCCTTCGTCGTCTCCGGCAGCGGCACGCTGGCCATGGAACTCGCCGTGGCCAACCTCGTCGAGCCCGGCGACCGCGCGCTGGTGGTGAACACCGGCTACTTCAGCGACCGCATGGCCCACATCCTGGAGCGCCACGGCGCCAAGGTGACGCACGTGCGCGCCCCCACGGGCGGCGCCCCGGAGGTGGCCCAGGTGGAGGCGGAGCTGCGCGGCGGCGGCTTCAAGCTGATGACCGTCACCCACGTGGACACCTCCACCGCGGTGCTCGCGCCCGTGGAGCCGCTGGTGAAGGCCGCGCGCCAGTACGGCGTCCTGGCCGTGGTGGACGGCGTGTGCGCCACCGCCGGTGAGGCCTTCCACCAGGACGCGTGGGGCGCGGACGTGTACCTCACCGCCAGCCAGAAGGCGGTGGGCGTGCCGCCGGGCCTGGCGCTCCTCACGGTGAGCCCCCGCGCGCTGGCCGCGTGGAAGCAGCGCAAGACCCCCGTGGCCAGCGTGTACGCGGACTGGGCGGAGTGGCTGCCGGTGATGGAGGCCTACGAAGCCGGCAAGCCCTCCTACTTCGCCACCCCGCCCACCTCCCTGGTGTGCGCGCTGGACGTGAGCCTGGGACAGATTCTGGCGGAGGGCATGGAGGCCCGCTTCGAGCGCCACCGCCGCATGGCCCGCGCCTTCCGCGCCGCCTGGAGCGCGCTGGGGCTGCGGCTCGTCCCCACCTCCGAAGCCCTGGCCGCCAATACCCTGAGCGCCGTGTACTACCCGGACGGCGTGGACGCGTCGCTCGTGGGCCGCGTGAAGGCGCAGGGGGTGGCCATCGCCGGGGGCCTCCACCCGGAAATCAAGACGCGCTACTTCCGCGTGGGCCACATGAACCGCGTCAGCGCCGGGGACGTGCTCGTCACCGTGGGGGCCATCGAACGGGCCCTCCGCGCCGCCGGCCACCGCGCCGCCGCCTCGGGAACGGCCGTCGCCGCCGCCCAGGCCGCCCTCTCTGAGTGAGACTCGGAGTGTGGGCCCCGGCCCTCACTGTTTTCTCAGGGTCCAAGAAACCCGTCTGTACGCCCATTAGATTTGTGTAAGCTCCCAGAAATCACAGATACTTCAGGTCTTACCGGGATTTCTTGTCGTTCCGGTGGAAATATGTGATTGGGCTGCACGGTGTGAGCGGGGCGTGGGCCCCGGCACCTGTGAGGGGGAAGGGCTGCGCTGGCGGAAGGGACCCAAACAACGGGGGGGCCGATTCCAGCGCCTGAGAAGTGGAGGTCGGTATGGATCGCGGACCGGTGGAAGGTTCGTCGAGGGCGGTGGGCAGGGCGGATGAGAGCGCGGCGTGGCACCTGACGGAACGGTGCCTGGCCGCGACCCCGGAAGACGGGGCGCGCGGGATGTTCTTCCAGGGAGTGGTGGGCGTGGTGGGCTTCCTCCAGGGTGAGGAGGCCCAGGCGAAGTGCCTGGCGGCGTCCGGGCTGAAGGAGCTGAACGCCGCGGAGCTGTACCCGGTGACGCGCTTCCTGGCGATGGCCGCCGAGGCGACGCGGCTGCTGGGCCCCCAGCTGGGGGATTGGGAGCAGTCGCTGCGGCACATCGGGACGCAGGCCACGGTGGACTTCCTGGCCTCCATGTTCGGCCGGGAGCTGATGCAGGCGGCCGCCCGCAATCCCCGGCGGATGCTCCAGCACATGATCGAGAACTACCGCGTCGCGGTGAGCTACGGCGATCGCAGCGTGCTCTGGACCGGAGACAACAGCGCCCGCTTCGTGATGCGCCGGGACTTCATGCCCGCGCCGTACCACGAGGGTGTGCTCCAGGCCGCCCTGGAGGCCGTGGGGGCCCAGGATGTCCAGGTTCACGGGCGGCAGTTGTCCCTGCTGGACACCGAATACGACGTTTCCTGGTAGTTCCGAGCTCTGGAGCCAACCCCACCCGCCGCGTGGGGCCTTTTCGCGGGACGTTCACCAGCCAGCGCTCGCTGGTGAACGTCCGCCATTTCTCCCGCTGGCGTGACAGGGAGGGCCACTAGCATGGGGTGAAAGAGGCCCACACCCCATGGGAGGCGTCACGCGAATGGAGACAGGCGGGGCCCGGGCATGACGCCCTTCCGGGTGTTGCTGGTGGAGGACAGCGTCAACGACGCGGCGCTGGTGACGGCGGAGCTGGAGCAGGCGGGCTATCTGCCCACGGCGCGGCGCGTGGACACGCTCGAAGCGCTGCGGGACGCGCTGGCCACCGACGCCTGGGACCTGGTGCTGTGCGACTACCGGCTGCCGCGCTTCACCGCGCTGGACGTGCTGGCGCTGCTGCACGCGCAGGGGCGGGACGTGCCGCTCATCGTCCTGTCCAGCCAGCTGAGCGAGGAGCAGGCCGTCACGCTGATGAAGGCGGGCGCGCGCGACTGCTTCTCCAAGGACCGGATGGCCCGGCTGGGCCCGGCGGTGGCGCGCGAGCTGGAGGAGACGCGCGTGCGGCACGAGCGCGCGCGGGCGGAGGTGGACCGCGACATCCTGGCCAAGGCCAGCGAGCTGCTCACCGCGTCCCTGGAGCAGGCGGCGCGGTTGGATCAGCTGGTGCAGCTGATGGTGCCCCGGGTGGCGGACTGGTGCGCCTTCTTCCTCCTGGACCCGGACCAGGGCGGCCTGCGGCTGGTGGCGCTGGCGCATCCGGACGCCGCCCGGCGCGCCCATGCCTGGAAGCTGGACCAGCGCTTTCCCCTGGACCCGCAGGCCCCCGCGGGCCCCTCGCACGTGCTGCGCACCGGCCAGCCGGAGTTCATGCCGGACGTGCGCAAGCGCCCGGAGCCCATCACCCGGGACGTGGCGCACCAGCGCGCCATCGAAGGACTGGGGCTGCGCTCCGTGGTGAACGTGCCCCTGCCCGGCAACGAGGGCCGGCTGGGCGTGCTGTCCATGGGCACGCTGGGCGAGCGCACGCTGTCGCCGGTGGACCTGGCGCTGGTGCAGGAGCTGGCGCGCCGCACGGGGCTGGTGCTGGAGAACGCCCGCCTCTTCCAGGAGGCGCGTGAAGCCGTGCGCCTGCGCGATGAGTTCCTCACGGTGGCCGCGCACGAGCTGCGCACGCCGCTCACCACGCTGCGGTTGCAGCTGGGCACGCTGCTGCAGCGCTCGGAGGTGCACCACCTGGAGCCGGACGTGGTGACGCGCCTGGAGCGCAGCGTGCGCCAGGTGCGCCGGCTGGGCACGCTGGTGGAGGGGCTGCTGGACGTGTCGCAGCTGTCGAGCGGCGAGCTGTCGCTGATGCCCGAGCGCTTCGACTTGGAAGAGCTGGTCGCGGAGGTGCTGGAGCGCTACCAGGCGGAAGCCCGCGCGGCCGGATGTGAATTGCGCCAGTCTCCCCGCCGGGGTCTCTGGGGAATCTGGGACCGGCTCCGGGTGGACCAGGCAGTGGCGGCGTTGATATCCAACGCGCTCAAGTTCGGTCCGGGACGGCCGGTGGAGGTGGACGTGGGGCGGGAAGGCGGCTTCGCGCGCATCCAGGTGCGCGACCGGGGCATCGGTGTACCCGTGGATCAGGTGGAGCGCATCTTCGAGCGCTTCGGCCGCGCGGTCAGTTCGCATTCGTATGGAGGCCTGGGCCTGGGGCTGTACCTGGCCCGCCGCGCGGCGGAAGCGCACGGCGGACGGGCCTGGGCGGAGCCTGCCGCCGGAGAGGGTGCGCGCTTCACGCTGGAACTGCCGCTGGAGAAGGAGACGCGCGAGTGAGCCGGCCGCTGTTGGTGGTGGACGACGACACGGACCTGCGGGAGGCGCTGGAGGAGGTCCTGCGCGACGCGGGCTACACCGTGCTGGGGGCGGGCAACGGTCTGCAGGCGCTGGAGGTGCTCCGCAAGGAGCCGGTGCCGCCGGCCCTGGTGCTGCTGGACATGATGATGCCGGTGATGGACGGCGCGACGTTCGGCCGCCAGATGCGCCAGGTGGACGCGTGGCGCGACATCCCCGTGCTCGTCTTCTCCGCCTCCGCCAACGCCCGCCAGGTCGCGGAGGAGATGGGCGCCTGCAGCTACCTGCGCAAGCCGGTGGACGTGGACACGCTGCTCAAGGCCGTGGCGGCCCACAAGGCGCCAGAAGCCACCTGATCCTTCGAGGTGTCCGTCCACGGTGGGCTGCCTGCCCACGCGAGCGTTGACGCTGCGCGAGAGGCCCTGGTAAGTGCTTCCTTAACACTCTCCCAGCGAGGCCTGTCAGATGAACCCCCACATGCTCGCCCAGCTCCTGGTCCAACTCATCGTCATCATCGGGGTGTCGCGGCTGATTGGCCGTGGCGCACGCTGGCTGGGGCAACCCCTGGTCATCGCGGAGGTGGTGGCGGGCATCGCGCTGGGCCCGTCGTTGCTGGGCTGGTTGGCGCCGGACGCCATGCGCTGGCTGTTCCCGCCGGAGTCCATGCCGTTCCTGAAGATGCTGGCCGAGGTCGGCCTGGTGCTCTTCATGTTCCTGATTGGCCTGGAGCTGGACCCGAAGCTGTTGAAGGGGCGGGGTCACGCGTCGGTGGCCATCAGCCACTCCAGCATCATCGTCCCGTTCGGCCTGGGCGCGGCGGCCGGCGCGCTGTGGCTGTACCGGACGCTGTCCAGCCCGGACGTGCCGTTCTCGTCGTTCGTGCTGTTCATGGGCGTGTCCATGAGCATCACGGCCTTCCCGGTGCTGGCGCGCATCCTCACCGAGCGCGGGCTGATGCAGTCGAAGCTGGGCGCCATCGCCATCGCGTGCGCGGCGGTGGACGACGTGACGGCGTGGTGCATCCTGGCGTTCGTGGTGTCGCTGGTGCGCGCGTCGGACCTGGCGCACGCGGGGCTCACCACGGTGTTCGCGCTGCTCTACATCGGCTTCATGCTGATGCTGGTGAGGCCGTTCCTCGCCCGGCTGGGCGCGCGCGTGGCCAACCGCGAGGGCCTCACCCAGAACGTGGTGGCCATCACGCTGGTCCTCCTGCTCGCGTCCGCGTGGACCACCGAATACATCGGCATCCACTCGCTGTTCGGCGCCTTCATGTTCGGCGCGGTGATTCCCAAGGAGGGCGGGCTGGCGGCGGCGCTGGCGGAGAAGCTGGAGGACGTGGCCGTCGTGCTGCTCCTGCCCGTGTTCTTCGCCTTCAGCGGCCTGCGCACGCAGCTGGGCCTGCTGGCCACTCCGGAGGCGTGGCTCACGTGCGGCGCCATCATCCTCCTGGCGTGCCTGGGCAAGTTCGGCGGCAGCGCGGTGGCCGCGCGCCTCACGGGCCTGCGGTGGCGGGAGGCGGGGGCCATTGGCATCCTGATGAACACGCGCGGCCTGATGGAGCTCATCGTGCTCAACCTGGGCCTGGACCTGGGCGTCATCTCGCCCACGCTCTTCACGATGATGGTCATCATGGCGCTGGTCACGACCTTCATGACCACGCCGTTCCTGCGCTTGATGTATTCGCCGGAGGAGCAGGCGCGCGAACAGATGGTGCAGACGCCGGAAGGGCCGCTGCCCCCGTCCGCGTACACGGTGCTGCTGTGCGTGTCGCACGGGCAGGCCGGCCCGGGCATGGCGGTGCTGTCGCGCGCGCTGGCGGGCGAGCGCAACGAGGCGAACCTCTACGCGCTGCACCTCCTGTCGCCGGACCGCGCCCTCAAGGCCCGCGCGGACGGGGCGCTGGACCCGTCCGCCGCGTCCGGTGGCGCGCTGGCGCCCCTGCTGGGGCGGGCGGAGAAGCTGGGGCTGCCGGTGCGCACGCTGTCGTTCGTGTCGTCGGAGCCCGCGCGGGACATCTGCCGCACGGCGCAGGCGAAGCGCGCGGACCTGGTGATGCTGGGCTGGCACAAGCCGCTGTTCAGCCAGACGGTGCTGGGCGGCACGGTGCACGAGGTGATGCAGGAGGCGGGCGGCACGGTGGCGGTGCTGGTGGACCGCGGCCTGTCGCAGGTGCGCCGGGTGCTGGTGCCCTTCGTGGGCAGCCGGCATGACCGGGCGGCGCTGGGGCTGGCGCGGCGGCTGGTGAAGCAGGCCGGCGCGGAGGTGACGGTGCTGCACGTGACCTCTCCCGAAGGCGCGGGCACGGGCCGGGCGCAGGTGGAGGAGCTGTTCCCCGCGGACGAGGGCGCCGCCGTGAAGCTCAAGGTGGTGAGCCACGCGTCGCCGGAAGAGGCGGCGCTGGAAGAAGCGAAGGCGGGTTACGACCTCGTGGTGGTGGGCCTGGGGGCTGAATGGGGCCTGGAAGACCGGTTGTTCGGCGTGCAGCGCGAGCGAATCGTTCGCGACGCGCCCGCCTCGCTGCTGCTCGTGCGTCACCCGGAGGGGGCGACGGTGCTGGCCCAGACCCCGGAGCAGGCCCGGGCTCAGGGGACGCCCCAGGATGCGACGCAGCCGCTCGGCGCGCGGAGCTGAGCGCCATGCACCTGGGAGCCACACTGCGTCTGCTGCGGGTGGACGCGGGCCTGTCCCTGCGCGACCTGGCGCGCCGCATTGGCGTGTCGAGCGCGTACCTGAGCCGCGTGGAGAACGGCGTGGACGCGCCGCCCACGCAGGAGCGGCTGACGGCCATCGCCCGGGAGCTGGACGTGCCCCCGGGGCTGCTCATGGACGTGGCCAACCGGGTGAGCCCGTACGTGGCGGGCTACCTGGAGGACGTGCCCGCCGCGGGGACGCTGATGCTGGACATCGCGCGCCGCAAGCTCACCGGCGCGCAGCTGGCGCGCGTGCGGGCCTTCCTGGACGCGGAGTTCCCCCTGCGCGAGGTGCGCGGCGATGAACCCGTGCCCCCGCTGGCGCCGCTCTTGAGCGCGGAGCGGGTGGTGGTGCAGCTCTCCTGCGGGGACTACGAGGACGCGCTCGACGTGGCGGCCGGCCGGCTGGCGTCAGCCCTGCCCGGCGTGGACGCGGCGGCCCTGGCGCAGGGGCTGCGCCAGCGCGAGGGCGAGGCCCCGTCCCAGGTGGGCAACGGCGTCTCGGTGCCGTACGCGTTCGTGGCCGGCGCGGCCCCGGTGGCGGCCCTGGTGACGCTGGCCCGGCCCCTGAAGGTCGACGCGCCGGACGGCCAGCCCCTGCGGCTGGTGGTGGCGCTGGTGGATGGCCACGTGGGCCGCGCGCGGCTGATGCGGCTGGCGCACGTGGCACGGCTCGCGGGGCGCGGGCTGGCGGACAGGCTCCACGGCGCGGAGGAGCCCCAGCGGGTGCTGGAGACGCTGGAGGAACTGGAAGCGCTGCGCTGAAAAAGCCTCGGCGCGCCTTCAGCGCATCTTCAGCGTCCTTGGGGCACCCAGTGCTCCCAGGGGCCGATGTCGCGGTAGCCCAGGTGCTTGTACACGCGGAGGCCCGCCGGGGTGGACTGGAGCACCGTCGCGGTGCACCCCCGCTGCCGGGCCCCGGAGATGAGCCCTCGCATCACCGCCGACGCGAGCCCCAATCCCCGGGCGTCCGGGTGGGTGGCCACCAGGTACACGCCCGCCGTGTCCGCCACGTCCACCGCCAGCCCGCAGGAGCGCGCCTTGCCGCCCTCGCGCGCCACCACCGTGTGCACCGGGCTGGGGGCCGGCCGCCGCCAGATGGAGAGGATGTCCCGCCACTCCGCGCCGTAGGTCTGGACGTTGATCTCCACCAGGTCGCCCATGTCCTCCACGGACTCCACCGGCACCCCGGGCGCCGCGTCCGGCAATTCGTGCAGCCAGGCCCCCATGCACACGACGGTGAAGTCCGGCCGGTAGCCCGCTGAGCCCAGCACCCGCGCCGCGTCCCGCTGGCCCGGCGTCAGGGTGACGCGCCAGCGCGGCAGCCCCAGCCCCCGGTAGAAGTCCGTGAGGGCCGGCAGCGCGGCGGAGAGCGCGTCCGCGTCCGTGAAGAGCACCTGCTGGAAGTGCGCGTCCTCGTAGTGGGGCAGGGCGAACGCGTCCACGCCGGGAAGCCGCAGGTGGCGCAGCGAGCCCCGCTCGGCCTGGAGGCACTTGAAGGCGATGAGGTTGGTGTGAAGTCGCAGGGTGAGTTCGGCATCCGTCATGCGGGCCGGCAGCCTAAGCGCGAGGACGACGGCCAAAGAACAGCCGTGGAGGAAAGGACGCGCGCACCGTGCGCCAGGGGGTTAGGTTTCCACCCCTTTCGACCGCTCCCCATGACCCCGCGCTTCTTCTCTTTCGATCCGCGTCCCACCCGAATCTCCCTCATCCTGGGCGCGTGCCTGCTGGCGGTCCTCACCGCCTGGGCCCTGGCGGACTACCGGGGCGGCGGAGGGCTGGTCGCCATGGCGCGGGCCGGCATCAGCGCCGGCCTGATGCTGACCTTCCTCGTCTCCGTCCACCGCCTGCGCCCCCGGCCCCAGTGGGGCATCACCCTGGACAGCGCGGGCGTGCGGGTGGCCCGGCCCTTCAGCGGCCAGCCGCTCGAATTGCACTGGGGACAGATTGATTCCGTGCGCCGGGTCGGCCGGAAGGGGAGCGTGCTCGGGCTCTTTCTCAAGGAAGAGGGAAGGGTGCTCGTCACGCGACATCTTTTCGCCCGCAAGGCTGTTTATGAAGAGTTGTTCGCGGCGCTGGAGGACCGCCTCCCGCCCTCCCGTTTCGACGCCTGATTCATGAATCTTTCCGCAGCCTTGCGCGGGCTCCCGAACCTTGTCCGGGATGCCCGGTGGTGGTAGGCACAGCAGGCACAGCCCTGTCGCAACGGCAGCCTTTCCCAAGGACACGCTTCACATGGAAAAGACCCCCGCTACCGGCGCCGCGCTGGCCGCGCCGCCCGCCGAGTATGGGACGGACAGCATCACCAAGCTCGAAGGGCTGGAGGCCGTCCGCAAGCGCCCTGGCATGTACATCGGCGACACGATGACCTACGGGCTCCACAAGCTCGTCTACGAGGTCGTCGACAACTCGGTGGACGAGGCCCTGGCCGGCCACTGCACGGACATCGAGGTCATCATCCACGTGGACGGCTCGCTCAGCGTCCAGGACAACGGCCGCGGCATCCCCGTGGGCCCGCACCCCGACCCCAAGTTCAAGGGCAAGGACACCCTGGAGGTCGTCCTCACGGAGCTGCACGCCGGCAGCAAGTTCGGCAACGGCGCGTACAAGGTGTCCGGCGGCCTGCACGGCGTGGGCGTCACCTGCGTGAACTTCCTGTCGGAGTGGTTCAGGGTCCGCATCCAGCGCGCCGGCAAGGTCTACGAACAGTCCTACGCGCGCGGCGTGGCCAACGGTCAGCCCCAGGAAGTGGGCACCACGGACAAGCTCGGCACGATGATCCACTTCAAGCCGGACTCGCAGGTCATGGAGACGGTGGACTTCAACTTCGAGACGCTCAGCCAGCGCCTGCGCGAGCTGGCGTTCCTCAACGCGGGCCTGCACATCACCATCCGCGACGAGCGCACCCAGAAGGAGCACGACTTCAAGTTCGACGGCGGCATCTCCTCCTTCGTGGAGTACCTCAACAAGGCGAAGGAGGCGCTGCACGACAAGCCCGTCTTCATCAAGTCGGAGCGCGAGGGCGTGTCGCTGGAAATCGCCATGCAGTGGAACGATGGCTACGACGAGCGCATCTTCACCTTCGCCAACAACATCAACACCCACGAGGGTGGCAGCCACCTGTCCGGCTTCAAGGCCGCGCTCACGCGCACGCTCAACAGCTACGCGGAGAAGGGCGGCGTCTGGAAGGACCTGAAGGAGACGCCCACCGGCGAGGACGCGCGCGAAGGCCTCTCCGCGGTCATCTCCGTGAAGCTCTCCAACCCCCAGTTCGAGGGCCAGACGAAGACCAAGCTGGGCAACAGCGAGGTGAAGGGCCTGGTCGAGCAGATGGTGAATGATCAGCTCGCCTCCTTCCTGGAGGAGAACCCGCCGCTCGCGAAGAAGGTCGTGGCGAAGATTGGCGACGCGTGCCGCGCCCGCATCGCCGCGCGCAAGGCCCGTGAGACGGTGCGCCGCAAGGGCGTGCTGGACGGCGGCGGCCTGCCCGGCAAGCTCGCGGACTGCCAGAGCCGCGACCCGCACGAGAGCGAGCTGTACATCGTGGAGGGCGACTCCGCAGGCGGCTCCGCGAAGCAGGGCCGGGACCGGCGCAACCAGGCCATCCTCCCCTTGCGCGGCAAGATCCTGAACGTGGAGAAGGCGCGCTTCGAGAAGATGCTGACCAGCGCCGAAATCGTCACGCTCATCACCGCGCTGGGCACGGGCATCGGGGCGGAGGACTACGACCCGGAGAAGGCGCGCTACCACCGCATCATCCTGATGACGGACGCCGACGTGGACGGCAGCCACATCCGCACGCTGCTGCTCACGTTCTTCTACCGGCAGATGCGCGAGCTCATCGACCGGGGCTACGTCTACATCGCGCAGCCGCCGCTCTACAAAGTCACGCGCAACAAGAAGGACAGCTACGTCAAGGACGAGCGCGCGCTCAACGAGTACCTGCTGCGCATCGCCGCGGAGCACTGCCGGGTGAAGACGCCCGCGGGCGAGCTGGGCGGCAGCGACTTCAAGGCGCTCCTGGAGAAGGTCATCACCTACGAGGAGCGGCTGGAGAAGCAGGCCAAGCGCCGCGACGCGCGCATCGTGGACGCGCTGGTGCAGGCGACGAACCTGCGCGCCGAGGTGCTCGCGGACGAGACCGCGGTGGAGGCGGAACTCGCCACCATGCGCGACTACTGCCAGCGGCGCATGCCGGAGGTGATGGGCCGGCTGTCCACGCGGCTGGAGCAGGACACGGAGCACCAGTCCAAGAAGCTGGTGGTGCTGACGGACGTGAACGGCTCCATGCGCGAGTCCGTGTTCGACCACGCCTACCTGTCCTCGCCGGAGTACCTGGAGCTCGTCGCCCTGCGCGATGCGTTCAATTCCCTGGGCAAGGCGCCCTATCGCGTGCAGGTGGACGCGGGCGAGGTCATGGCGTTCTCCGTACAGGAGGTGCTGGCCGCGGTCCGCAAGGACGCGCAGAAGGGCCTGGGCCTGCAGCGCTACAAGGGGCTGGGGGAGATGAACCCGGAGCAGCTCTGGGAGACCACCATGGATCCCACCCGCCGCACGCTGCTCCAGGTCCAGATCCAGGACTTGGTGGAGAGCGAAACCATCTTCTCGCTGCTCATGGGTGAAGCGGTGGAGCCCCGCCGCGAGTTCATCGAGCGCAACGCGCTGGACGTGCAGAACCTGGACATCTGAAGTCCCGCGCACGCCGCGCCTGAAGCACCTCGCCGGGCCCCGGGTACAAAGACCCGTGGGCCCGGTGCCGTTTTTCGGCTCCGCGCCCACGTGCCCTTCCCATCCTTGTTGAGCCGGGCCGCGGATGAAGCACTGGGCCCCGTGAGCCCTTACGGAAGGAACCTGGCAATCAGTGACCAGCGCGAGGACGCCCCCGCGCGCATGTTGAGGATGGCGGTGATGCCGATGACGCCCGCCATGGCGGCGATGTTCGCGATGCCGCCCACGTCCAGCGCGCGCATCGTCTTCGCGGCCTTCTCCGGCGTGCCCGCGGTGGGCGTCAGGCCCGTCTCCACGGGGACGGCGCCTTCCGGCGCCTGCTTCGCGAGGAAGGCCCCGCCGTAGATGTTCGCCGCGCCCAGCGCCACGGTGGCGCCCAGCAGCACGTCCTTCGCGATGACCAGCCCGCGCGTGGTGCGGTCGATCTCCCGGCCCGTCAGCTTCGAGCGGCCCACCAGCCAGGTGATGGCCGCCAGGCCCACGGACGCGGCGTTGACGATGTTGAAGCCGTTCCAGGCCGCGTTCACCACCTGCCCGCGCTCCGCCTTGGAGCCAATCACCTTCACCGCTGGGTTGAGGGCCACCTTGCCGAAGAGCGAACCGCCGAAACCGGCGGCGAGCCCCAGGTTGTGCAGCACCAGACCGGTGGAGGACAGGACAGGCATCATGGACGGACTCCAGTGGAGAAGAAGTGGATGTCCGTAAGGGTAGGCACGGGCCCCTCACGCGGGAGCAGCGCGCCGGGACGGGGCCGGGAGTGGATCAGACGCCCGCCTGCTGGACGTGCGCCCGGGCGGGAGCCCGGATGCCCGGCCGCTATCGCTCGGAGCTCTTCGCCCCGCGCAGCGCTTCCGCGCGCTCCTTGCGGGACATGTTCGTCACGTCGACGATGTCGAAGTCGAGCGCGCCCTGGTTGTCCCCCAGCTGGAGGTCGGGGAAGACGCAGCGCAGGTCCTGCACGCCGGACACCTGGTAGCGCTTGCCCGTCTCGAAGAGGCGGTGCGTGCTGCGCACGGACTCGGCCTGGGGGCCCTTCTCCACGCACAGCACCGTGTGCACGCGGCCCTGGGCGCCGGAGCGCACTTCGGCGAAGTCGTCGCGCACGGTGAAGGCGTAGGTGGACTTGGGGTTGAGGCCGCGCAGCAGCATCTGGTGCTGGGGCTTCACCCGCAGGGCGTTCTTCTCGGGCTCGAACAGCACCGAGCGGGGCGGGACGTACGCGGACTGCCGCAGGTGCACGCGCACGGCGCCGCGGTTGTCCTCGAGGCCGGTGTCGTCCAGGGCGAAGAAGTGGAGCTTCTTCGCGCCCTTGATGGTGCGCGGCGCGTTGCTGATGAAGCCCACGGCGTTGTCGGCCGGCAGGTCGCCTTCCGCGTAGTACACGAGCGTGCCGGACGCGGTGCCGTCACCTTCCGCGAGCGCCGCGCTGCCCTCGGTCCACACGGAGTAGGCGGCCCCGGGCGACACGTCGATGGTGGCCGTCGGGTACTCCGGCAGCGGCAGCGCGTTGTACATGGGGCGCAGCACCAGCAGGCGCGTGGGGTAGTCCACGAGGCGCATCTCGCGGTCCTTGTCGTCCGCCAGCGCGTCCTCGACGGCCGCGGCCCCCGCGTCGGTGGAGGCCAGGCCCCCGTCCGCCTCCGTGGTGGTACCCCCGTCCGTCTCCGGGGAGGTGCCCCCGTCCTCGCTGGGGAGGCCCGCGGCGACGGCGGCAGGGCCCGCGTCCGGGGATGCGGCTCCGGCGTCGAGCGTGGCGGAGGTGGGAATCTCCGACACCATCTGGGTGGTGCCGGGCGCCACCTCCAGCTCCGCCTTGACGTGGACCTCCGGCTGGTTGGGGGTGAAGCGCCGCGTCCAGGCGCGGTAGCCCGGCCGGGTGATGACGATGGTGTGGGACGTCCGTTGATCCGAGCCGATGATGCGGCTGGGTGTGTTCCCCACCGGCCGGCCATTGACGACGACGGCGGCCCCTTCCGGCTTGGAGGTGATCCACAGGACGACGGGCGCGTCCGAGCCCTCGCCCTCTTCCGCCGGGGACAGGAAGTGGATCAGCAGTCCGATGACGAGGAGCACGGCGGTGACGCCGAACACGACCATGCTCAGCAGGCGCACCTGCTTGGCGCGCTTCTGTTCGCGCTCGGCGGCCTCGGCGGCCAGCTTCTCTCTCGCGTCGTCCGCGGTGGTGCGGGCGCGGGGGGCTTCCTTCTCCTCGGGCTCCGGCGGGTCGGGCGCGATGGCCGTCTCCACCGGCGTGTCCCGCGGCGCGGCCAGCGTGGGCAGCGACCGGGGCATCGCCGTGGGCTCCATGCCGGAGTCGGTGTCCGGCTCGGGCGGAAGCTCCGGCGGGAGGGGACGGCGGCCGGTGCCGGTGTTCTCGCGGGTGCCCCCCGGCGTCACGCGGCGAGCGCCCGTGGTGCTCTTGCGCACGGCGGTGGCCTGGGTGGACGAGCGGCGCGGGGCGCTGCCATCCGTCGCGGGGCGCAGGCCGGACGCGCTGCTGGGAGACCGCACGCCGGGGCTGGAGGGGCGCACCACGCCCGGGCTGGACGGGCGGACCACGCCGGGGCTGCCGGGGCTGGAAGACCGGCCGTTGCTGGACGGCATCCGCGCGCGGCCCTGGGACGGCTCCGACCCCGGCGACTGCCACGCGGCCAGCTGCTCCTTGAAGCCGGGCGGCAGCTCCACCTTGCGTCCCTCGGCGGCCAGCTCCTCCGCGAAGAGGTACGTCATGAGCTGGCTCAGCATCGTGGGCGTGAAGCGCGGCGTGTCGCGGTAGAGCATCTCCACCAGCGACTCGCTCAGGTCCTTCGCCGTCTGGTAGCGCGCCTCGCGGTCCACCGCCATCGCGTGCGCGACGACGGTCTCCAGGTCCTCGCCAATGGCGGGGTTGATGGCGGACGGGGGCAGGCAGTCGCCGGTGATGATGCGGGGCAGCACGGTGACGAACTCGCCCTCGAAGGGGCGCCGGCCGCAGAGCATCTCGTAGAGGACGATGCCCGCGGCGTACACGTCCGTGCGCGCGTCCAGGTCCTGCCGCCCCTGCGCCTGCTCCGGGGAGAAGTACGGGTACTTGCCCTTGAGCGTGCCCGGCGACGTCCGGGCCTCCACGGCGCTCGTGGCCTTGGCGATGCCGAAGTCGATGACCTTGACCTCGCCCTCGTAGGAGATGAGGACGTTGTCCGGAGAGACGTCGCGGTGGACCAGGCCCAGCATCTGGCCGTCCTCGCCCACGTGGCGGTGCGCGTAGTCCAGGCCCTCGCACAGCTTGCTGGCGATGTGCATGGCCAGCGGCTGCGGGAAGAAGCCGACGCCCGCGCGCGCCGCGCGCCGCAGCACCTTCGACAGGGGCTGGCCGTGCACCAGCTCCATGGCGATGAAGTACTGCCCGTCCACCTCACCGAAGTCGAAGACCTGCGCGATGTTCCCGTGCGTCAGGCCCGCCACGAGGCGCGCCTCGCTGATGAACATCTCCACGAAGTCGTGGTCGTCCACGAAGTGCGGGAGGATCTGCTTGATGACGCAGGGCTTGGTCACGCCCATCGCGCCCGTCATACGCGCGCGGTAGGTGACCGCCATGCCCCCCGCGGCAAGCTTGGAGACCAGGACGTACTTGCCGAATTGCTGGGGACTGGGTTCTGCCACGGGCGGGGAGGCGGGGCCGGGATTGGGGAAGCCCCAGCATACTCGCCTTCCGTTGAAAGTCCCGGGCGCGCTCGCATGGCGCGCGAAGATTTCGCTCCGGGTGCTGGACGGCGAAGGGGGCGCGTCCTGGTGGGTCGGAACGACCCTCGGGAATGACACGACGTTCCAGGTGGGTGGGAGGAGGATGTGAGGCGGACTGTTGCGCCGGTTCACACTTCTTCACGCTGCTTCGTTCAGCGCATTCCGGGGGCGGGGTTATCACCTGCGCCATTC